>JAMOOB010000508.1 GCA_027066265.1 Desulfurococcales archaeon | reverse complement strand
GAAGCTGCTGGCATAGGTGTTCCACTGAATCCAGGTGATGTAGCTATTCGATGCAATATCGCTACGGTTGAGGAGAAAGAGGGGCAGCTCATTGTAATCGATAGGCGTGCAGGTAGGATTAGGGGTAGGGACGTGGAGGAGCTCGTGAAGGCTCTGAACGAAAGCATTGGGGAGGTCGACGGTGTTAAGGTAGAGTTCTACCCAGCTACCGAGCACCGCGTTGTTCTAGTCCTTCGCGGCGAAGGTTTGTCGCCAAACGTAAGCGATTCCGATCCGGGTACCGCACGCGAAGGCATGCCTATACAGAGAGTCGTTCCTCTAGACAACACGGAGGAAGCTAGGAGAACCGCCGAAGTTCTGAACAAGGTGATCGCTCTAGCTCACGAGGTTCTGAAGAATCATCCTGTCAACGCTGAGAGAATCAAGAAAGGGCTCCTACCAGGCAACGCTATAATCACCCGTGGAGCCGGGATGGTTCCTAGAGAACTCGTTAGGTTTGAGAAGAGGTTCGGTATCAAGGGCTACGTAGTCTGCGAAGAAGCTACGGTTTTAGGCGTTGCAAGGATACTGGGTCTCGATGGAGAGATACCTCCTGGCGCTACTGGGAACCTCGATACCGATGTCATGGCTCTAGGCAACGCAGCGATCAAAGCCTACGAAAAGGGCTACGACATCGTGTTCATACACGTCAAGGGACCCGACATAGCTGGTCACGACGCTAATCCGTGGGGCAAGATCGATATCATTGAACGAGCAGACAAGATGTTGGGCGAGGTACTCAAACACGTCGATCTAGATCGAACGATAGTAGCCGTTGTAGCGGATCACAGCACTCCATGCAATGTCAGAGATCATAGCGGTGATCCCGTACCCATCGCCATTAGAGGACCAGGCGTTAGGAGGGACTGGGTTACGAGCTACGACGAGATATCGTGCATGTACGGAGGCTTAGGAAGGATCAGAGGCGTAGACTTGGTAAAGATACTGCTAGACTTGATGAATAGACCCATCAAGTGGGGCGAGTAACGCAACGATTTTTCACTACTCTTCTCGCTGGTCTACCGTTCTAAAAACCTACGTCGCAGCAACGTAGTAGAGGTACAATGCTGCGAAGCTCTACACCGTATTCAGAGCATCGATAGCTATCCGAGGTTCGCTCTTCGTAGAGGAAATTACTGCTGCAAACGTTAAGCGGTTGGGTGTAGCCATGGGCGTCGATGGTCTGAGGCTAACGGTTTTAGCGGATGATTACGCTGGTTACGAAGTTCGTGGTCTCTACGCACAGCACGGATTATCGATCCTTTTAGAGATTCGCTTGGGGAACGCTGTCAAGAGGATTCTATTCGATTGCGGTCAGGATGGATCGGCAATAATCAGGAACGCTGAGCTATTGGGATTGGGAAACGTTCTGAAGAGTATCGACATGATCGTGTTATCGCATAGTCACTACGATCATACGGGTGGTCTTCTCGATATCCTTAGCTACGTACGTAGACCCATACTCGTAGTTGCTCATCCCGACATAGTCAAGCCAGCGATCTACGTAGATCCTCAGGGTGTTCGCGATGTTGGTCTTCCCTATCCATTAACGAGAGTCGAGGAGATGGGAGCAAAGCTTCTCCTACTTCGTGAAGCATCGCATCTTGGTTCCGGAACCGTGTTTCTAGGCGAGGTTCCTAGGTATAGGAAGGATCTCGTTAGCTCGATCGAGAACCTCTACACCGTGGAGAACGGTAGGTTGGTACCGCATCCACTAAACGATGATACTGGGCTTGCGATCGATGTTGAAGGCTACGGTGTTGTACTCGTAGCGGGTTGTAGTCATAGCGGAATCGTTAACATGGTTATCCACACAAAGAAGGTTCTCGGCAAGCCCGTGAAGTGCGTTGTAGGAGGTCTACACCTAGTCGGTGCTGATCGAGAAACCGTGCAGCGGGTGATCGATGCACTTCGTAGCGAAGGTGTGGAGGAGGTGTACGTAGGTCACTGCACTGGTCTTCGAGCGGAGTACATGCTGTTGGAGAGCTACGGTGAGAGGTTTGGAAAGATCTACGTAGGGTTCTCACGTTCGTGGGGATCGATCTAGGTTTTTCGAAAGCATTCTATTCACACGCTCGATGACTTCTCGCGTACTCGGTCTAAGCACGGGTACGGGATTCGTCATGTCTCGCAGCAATTCATCGAGTTCGGGTAGACCCGTTTCCTCGAGCTCTTCACCGAACGCTGGGTTTCTCAGCTTAGACGTTGCTAGCTCGTGGATTAGCAGAGCGAGTTGATACACATCGCTTTCCCTCAGAGCAACTCCCTCATTGAAGAACTCTGGCGGTGCGTAGCTCGATGTAGCTACACGAATCCTTCCATAGATTGGGGTAGCAGCATCGAGATCGAGAACCTTTGCAGTCCTATCGTCGTAGCCAACGTTCTCCGGTTTCAGATCCGTCAATACGTAGCCTACGAGATGCAGTCTGCGAAGCGCTTCCGCGAGATCTCGAAGTATCTCGAGGATCTCCTCCATGCTTAGCTTCCCAACGTAGTCACGCAACGTATGTTTCGAGAAACCGCGTACGAGGTACGAACACTCGCCAACCTCACCACAGTCGATAAGCTCTACGAATCCCCTTCCCTTCATCATGGAGAGCAGTCTCGCTTCGTAGATCAAACCCTCGCAGCTATCGCCACAGCATAGCTTGATCGCGTACCTATCGTTGACTAGAGCCACCGTGTTCCTGCCACGATCATGGATCTCGATAACTACGTTCTCAACATCGATACACTTCATCGCAGATCGAGGAAATTGCTTCGATCTACCCGCCCTATATACATAGATGCCGGAATGCGATTAGTATGCACTGAAATAGTGGTGCGATCAATGGTATGAGTGGGGATGTGCATGGGTAGCGCTACAGCTCTACTAATACTCGTCGTGATCTTGATCGAGGGGTACGCTACGTGTATCGAAACGTTCGGTAACTATGTAGTGATCGGGATCGCTGGCAAGGATAACGATGCTTACGTAGTATCGCTGAAATCGGGCAACGTTCTATGGAGTTTCTCACTATCGTCTACGGGGATCGACGATGTGTGGAGAATCGTGCGTTACCGCGATACGATACTCGTTGTAGGTACGACAACGCTTCGAGGAGGTTCGCGGACTCCATACATAGCCGTAGTCGGAAGTCTTGGCTCGATCGAGAAGATCTTTACCTACGCATCGCTTAGAGGAGTTCCCTACGACGTTGCCATGGATGGAAGCACCCTGATACTCGCTGGTGAAAGCAACGATGGTCGTGGCTTCATCTCGTTTACCTACCTAGATAACTCGAGCGCTAGAATCGTATTCCTAGGAATAGCGAATAGAAACAACAACGTTGTCTCGGTAACCACGATGCACGATCTGGTGTGCTACGCTCTTTGGAGTACTTCGAATCCATTCAACGTATCGACTCTCGATAGCTTCGTTGCATGCATGGATAGGAACAACAACATGGTTTCGATAACGAGCTTCGCTTCTCCAGGAGTAGACATGGTTACGAAGATCGCGGCTTTCGATGGAGATCTTCTAGTTCTAGGCGTTCAGCATAACCGTAGCTTCGTAGCCGTAGTAGATCCCCGTCAAGGAATCGTAGAGAAGAGCTTGGTGCTAGAATGCGGTAGGTGGTGCGATGCTATGGACGCCGCATTGATCGGTGATCAGGTGGTTGTTGTAGGTACCTACGATAAGCATCCCTACCTAGCTGTTCTATCTAAGGATCTCGAGCTCGAAGCGATCTGGATCGGTGATGCGGTAGGCGATGCTAGGAGCATCAAGGTTGGAAACGGCGAGCTGTTGATGGTCGGTACCTTGGTTATCGAGGGTGTTCCTAGACCCTACGTAGCTACGATACCCATCGAAATCCTTCGTACTAAGCCTAGAGAGCTATTCATGGATAAACTCGTTCTGGAGCTGAGCAACGTAACTACTTCGAGCGTTCTCAAAACGAGTAGCTCTGCGAAGATCTACGTAGAGATCTCTAGAGATCGCCTTCTACCGCTAGCCTTACCCCCGAAGCGTGTAGGTATAGAGGTTGAGCTCGTTCGCAACACCATTACGTTGCCGCAGACAAGCACTTCGAGCATCGCTAGAACGTGGATTGGATCCACGATCGTTGCAGCGATCCTCGTCGTAGCGATCCTAGCACTAGTCTTAGCATTGATAGCCTTGTCGAGGAAGCGCTGAAGAGCTCTCCTCTGCGAACGTTCTTAGGGTAGCTATGCTGTGTCGAGAAATCGTTGCTCGCGAGATCGATCTCGAGGAAGCTAAGGAAGCTCTTTGCTACCCACTCGTATACCCATCTCTATGCATCGAGAGGCTACGTAGGTTGAGAAGCATTGGTGTAGAGAAGGTTCTGGACTATGGTCGCGTAAACGTAGGTAGGATACGCATCGTTGGCAAGGGACACGCAGCGACCGTGGTCCTCGCTAAGCATCGCGAGCTGGGGATCGTTGCTCTGAAGATGCGTAGGATGGATTCGAAGAGGATGAGCTTGGTCGATGAGGGAGAGCTTATGAAGATCGCTAGCAGCGTAGGTGTAGCTCCAAAGGTTTTCGCTATCGACGACGATTTCATCGTTAGGGAGTTCGTGGATGGTCCTACGCTGAGAGAGTTTCTATCCGAGAACCTAGGCAACGTCGATACGTTGAGGAAGCTCTTCGCTGAGCTTCTTAGGAATGCTTACCGACTGGACGAGGTAGGTATCGATCTCGTCGAGATATCGAATCCATTGACGCAGGTAGTGGTTGAGTGTGGAGATCCTTCGAAACCTAGGTTCATAGACTTCGAATCGGGTAGGAAGAGCGAACGCGCTACGAACGTTACCAAGATCGTTGCGTTCATCGTAGGTAGGATGTTTAGCGGTACACCGGTTCGCGATCTTCTTCGTCTAGGAATCGATTCCGTAGAGAGGCTCCGTAGCCTTGCATCGAACTACAAGAAAGCTTCCGCGGAGGAGAGGCGTCGAATCGTA
>JAMOOB010000507.1 GCA_027066265.1 Desulfurococcales archaeon | reverse complement strand
ATCCTGCATCGGTGCTTAGCTCGGTGTACGTAGAGTTTAGGTACGAAGCTGTGTCAGAGACAATGACTACTACTATCACCACCACAACGACGACCACGACTACGACAACTAGAACAACCACAGCTACAACGACTGCTACCACTACCTCGTCTACGCAGACCACGACGAGCATAAGCTCGGTGATTACCAAGACGAGAGCCATCACGGAGACCAGCACTAGAACCGTTGCCGAAACCTTGACCAGTACAGCGACTCGTACGATGACGACGACCGTGGTTAAGGAGGTTACCAAGAGCGTGACCAAGACCGTGCCTAGCTACGTATCGACAACGGTAGAGAAGACGAAGACTGTAGCAACAGAGATCTCTAGGTTCCTAGACTTCGCAATCCTAGGAATAGGGCTTGCAATAGGATTAGCGATAGCGTTAGCCCTTGTAGCGATGAGAAGAAAGTAGTTAGGTTTTCGAATCCTTCTCTTTTCATAGATCTACTATCCCAGCACTTACATTCATGCTAATTGTTTAAAGGATGGGTTTCCCTAATCTAGGAATACGATGGTTCTATACATAGCTAGATTCAGCTCCGATAGCTCCCAGCAACTATCTATGGACCTTATCTATGCAGATCGCACTGGAATACATTGCGCGATAAAGTTTCTGAGGTGGGGTGCTTTGTATTGCAATAGAGGTTTTTGAAGATGTTATGCTAAGCTGCTTGCCTTCTATGCAGCTCGTAATTAGGTTGGCTAGCTGATGAGCATCGAGACCGTAGATCTTGGCATTCCTCTCAGCGAAGAAGTTGATGATTTCGTTGCGTACCATGTCTATGGGGGTATGCTTTAGGTATGCTTCTAGATCGAGCAATGCTTTTTCGGGATACGTGAACAGGTCTCCGGTAATCATGATGCTCTCCAACACGTTCTGAACGATCTTTAGATGGATGCGTATCAATCCGTACGGTGTTTTGTAGGTACATATACGGTTGTAGCCTTCGGCTCTACGGAATTCGTAGATCCATTCATGGCTACGGTACCTCGCTTCTATCCTATTCAAAAGCTCTTTCTCGTAGGGTAGCAAATCCCCTGGTTCGGTTCTTAGGTTCAGAACCGCTTCGAGTCCATGCCTATACGCTTCAACGACTCTGTCAAGCGATGGTGCGTAGCCTAGGATCTCCTTCACCGTGATGATCCTCTTAGAAACGTCTTTCACCGTTTTATCGCTCAGCTTCTCGATGGGTATCTTCAAAACTCTTGGCATTGTCAAGACGTCGAGATCTAGAAGAATGGTTCCGCAGAACATCAATCCATTTCCGTAGGTATACAGCCCTGTTCCCGATATCTTCCTACCGTTGACATCGATATCGTTCTTGGGTCTGAACCTAGCATCTATTCCAAGGCGTTTCAGAGCCTCGATAACGACGTTGGAGAGGTATTCGTACAGTCCTTCGATGGTGGCTGGAAGACCTGGGTAGTCCCTTGGTAGCCATAGTTCCCATCCCGGAGTGTTTTCGCGGATCATAACTATGGCGCCTCCACCGGTAGGTCTTCGATTGATATCGAATCCAAGCTTCTTCGCCTCGTCAACGTTAACCTCTTCGTACACGTCTTGGCTGTAGCCAACGAGTACAGCTGGAGGATCGAATATGCATATCCGTGCAGTTGGCGGAGCTTTCTTCTCGCCTACACTGATGGTTATCACTTCCTCGGTAGCGAGAATAAAGCTCGACGATGCTCTATGCAGAAGGAACCTACCCTCCATGCCTCTATCCCAGACCTTCGCAACGATCATAGACTATATATGCGTTCCAATGTAGGTCTTCCTGGGATAGTCTTTTCAACGCGTAGCGCTTCGGAGAACCACCTTCGCTGAGCGAAGACGTGTAGAGAGATCTCTAGCGTTGAACCGGTTCCCAATTCTTTAAACAAGGGGTTGTCGCGACGTGGAGCTTCGAACGATCACGAGTTAGGTGCTAAGGCTGGGCATAACCTTGCTGAGGTACTCAACAAGTCTTTCGTACGTATTGATCGGTGGCGATGTGTAGAGCCATAGCTGTCGATAGCATTGCAAAGCTTCTTCTTCGCTCGGAATGTAGGGATAGTTCCTAGGAACTTCGCCTGGACGTTCGTTAGCCCAAGGCCTGTTGCAGCCCGGGCATCCGGATGTGACGAAGGGTAGTCCGGATAGAGCTATCTCTTCGAGTAGGTACCTCGGTATTCCGAAGTCTACGATCTGTCCCCATTCGTTGAACTTCATGTCTTCAGCTCGAGAAATCTCGTTGTCTATGAGGTACCTAGCCATCTGTACACGTCTGTACTGCCCTATCGGTACGCGAGGCCAGGACTCCATTACGGATCCTTCCTCTGGATAGAATGCGAAGAGATGCGTTTCCCCACCGAGATCGTGTACCCATTGAATGAGTTTAACAGCATCTTCTTCTCTCTCGCCTAGACCAACTATTATGTGTACACCTACGCGACCTTTGCCGAAGATCTCTATCGCTTCCTCGATACCCTCTACGTACCGTTCCCATCTATGTGGTCCTCGAGCTTTCCTACCTCGAAGTAGATCGAAGAGTTCCGGAGTTGCGCAGTCGATAGCTATACCGATGCGATCGGCACCAGCGTTCCTAAGCTCTCTAAACTCGCTTTCTCTGAAGAGAGTTGGTGTGACGAGTGCTGTTATGCTATACGAAGTCTCTCTACGTATCCTCTTGACGATCTCTATCTCGGCTTCAACCGCTTTCCAGTGAGTTATCGTAGCTACGCAAACTCTGTGAGGTCTATAGCTACACCCATTCCGCTCCAACCTCTTGAGAGCTTCCACGACGTCGTCGAGCTTCCTAATGGGCCAGTCAACACGTATGAGAGTTCTATCCGAAGGTTTTCGACGACTTGCTTCACGTGCTTGACCACAGTAGAGGCAGTTAGCTTTGCAACCATCTTCGAAGTAGAGCAGCAGGTTTATTGTTTGGGGAACAGCGTTTCGATGGAAACGATAGAGTTTTTGGAACAGCACTAGCTCCGAAGCCATGCTTACACGTACGTACTCCGGTGAAGATCTTGTCTCTCCACCCATGTTTCTCCGAACCTAGCCTATAGATCGGGATCGAGGTAGAAGTAGGTAGCGATGATGGCTACCTTCGGAAAGTCATTGAAGTGCTAGGTAGCAGCAACACGTGTTGAAGACTTCGTAGGGTTCGCGAAGCTCCTCAACTATCTGTAGAGAGGGGTTGGCTATCCCATCGAATCCTATCTCGTAGGCGTAGAACTCTAGCTCGCTTAACCTAGGTCTCATGCATCCTAACGCGATCGGCTTACCTATCAGGGATCTAGCGATCCTCATAACATTCTTAACGTAGTACGGATCGGGATGAGGACAGTACTCGTACGGAGTTGAAGGTAGGGGCGTGAACACGACTAGTGCAAGCCCATCGATGTCTACGGTCGTTAGAAGCTCTACCGCTTCTATCTCGAACCTAGGCATGCCGCAGAACTCTCCCACCACGATGTGGGGATACACCTTGAGACCGAACTTCTTGAGCGTAGCGATACCCTCGATGAACAGCGTTTCGGCGTACCTACGCAAGTTCCTGACGTACCTAATCACTACGGGATCGATCTCGAGGTCTAGCAGAGCAACGTCTACGCCTAGTTCGTGAAGCATCTTAGCGTAGGACTCGTCCACGACGCATACATGGGCGGCTACCCTCCATCCAAGCTCTTTAAGTAGACGAATGATGTTGGAAGCCTTTCCTATCGGTACGTAGCCTAGATCGTTGCAACCCCCGCTGACGAGAGCTAGACAGATGTCGTGGCATTCATCGACGGCATGCTTCGAGAACTCGTTTAGGCTAATCATCAACTCCAGCGTTTTTCCATAGCAATGCTTACACATGAGAGAACAACTTCTTCCCGTTACCGAGATCGCTAGAGAGATACCCCTACCTCTATCCCTAAGGAAGTGCCTAACCATAGGAGGTACGAAGAACTTCATGACCTTTCACGCAGTAGGTACCTAGTCGTTGATCGATAGCTAGCCGTAGACACCTAAAACCTCTCCACGTAGCTTACGCACAGAGCAAAGACCTTTCCATCGAGTTCTCAACGAAGGTTGCGTCCAGCAACGTTGTTCGAGTCGATGCATACAAGCGTAGAGATGTCGTCGAGGAAGTTCTTCGGTATAGGGACCCTATTACTATCGTCGATGATCGGTCTCTACCTATCGTCGACAACGATGATTATCGGCAGCGTTTCGAGCATGCTCTACGGAACGCGATCATGATACAGCTCTAGATACCTAGGCTTATCAATGCTGATCGAGCTCTTCGAGGAAACTTGTTGTAGATACGTAGGTTGAGCATATCAAGCCTTGTATCCCTAGATACGAACCATACCCCTTTCTATGGATGAACTCGTCCTCGAAACGCATGTCTAGCGACGTGAGGTTCTGTATAGGGCTATTAAGCGCTTCGAGGTTCTACACATCGTGAGCGTGGTTTCCGTGGGTCATGTATGGGTCGAGGCACGCTTCTGTAGCATTGATAGGTCTAGGTGTATCGATGTGAAGGCGCTCGTCGATACGGGAGCTACTCTAAGCGTTCTTCCGAAGTCTCTAGCCGACGAAATTGGTCTGAAGCCTTCCAAGGTCGATAGTGTTCAGACAGGTGCTGGCTTGATAGAGGTTCTACGTGCACCTGCGATAGTCGTTGTTCAGGGGAGGGAGACGGTGACGGAGGTCTGGGTAAGCGATGTAATAGACAAGCCGTTGATAGGAACTACAACGCTCGAGCTGCTGGGTTTCGAAGTAGATCCTAGGACTGGTAAGCTTCGAGAAGTTCCTCTCCTTCTCTACGCCTTCGCTTAGAGCTAAGACATGGATCCGGATACCGAGTTCGTTGTTCGAGAACGAGATCCGTGGACGAACGGATGCTGTACTAGATGGAGGAGCTCTAAGCGTTGCAGTACTGCTCGCGAACGTTGCTAACTTCGTCTATGTACGTCTAGGAACGGTGTTTG
>JAMOOB010000506.1 GCA_027066265.1 Desulfurococcales archaeon | reverse complement strand
GTAGCGGAGATACGGATCGAGATCCCGAGGCTCGTCGTATCGGGTGCGAGGGTCGCTTCCTCGTCGGAGCAACGACCCTTCCACTTCGCTACGCGCGTTCTCTACACGTTTAGTAGGAACCTTACGCTGATACCGGTGACGACGGTGTTCGTCGAGGAGACGGGGAAGCCCGTGATCTACTGGCGTACGGCTGATGGCAAGCGTAGGGCGATCGCGATCTCGCGAGCGAACTACTACCGCTTCCTAGAGATCGGTCAGAGGATGAAGGTGTTGCCGATCCTCTTCGTCGAGGACGGTAAGTGGAACATAGTGTACCCAACGAAGGAGGTGATCCTGGACATGCTTAGACAGTACCAACCGGAGTTGCTCGATCTGTCCCGCGCTGACCGCGTCTACATCAACGAGCCCGAGATCAAGTTCGTGGTCGCCAAAGGAGGGAGGAAATTCGCTGTAACGTGGAGCGGAGAGGTGAAGCCATTGGGCGAAGCCGATAGCCCGAAGCCGTACGTGGAGGCTAGGGCGTTCTACTACGTGATCAACGCCGTCAAGAACGGCAAGACGTACACGCTCCTAGCCACGCCGGTGGTACCGATGACACCGAGCGAAGCTAGGAACGCGCTCGCCGTAGTGATAGGAGAGGCGATAACCAAGAAGACCGGGAAGCCCGTCAAGGTCGCACTCCTCGTGCCTCGAACGTGGTACGAGAGCATCAAGGATCTGATCGTTGCGGAGCTGATCTAGCGACGAGCCTCAGCTCTTTTCTACGTTCCACGTATTTCTATAGCGTACGGCTACGGGGGAGAGAATGGATCGCAACTCCTTCAAGGGCAAGAAGGTGGTTGTTCGTCTGAGCGATGGAACCGAGGTTGCCGGGATCTGCAAGCTCATCGATCAGCACATGAACGTGGTTCTTACGGATGCCGAGGAGATCCGTAACGGTAACCGCGTTGCGAAGCTCGGAACGGTCTTGATTAGGGGGAGCCACGTCGTTATGATCCAGGACGTCGAGTCCGGAATGATAAACGCGAAGTAGCGTCGCTACGGTGTTGCTTCCGTTACGTGCCCCACCTCTTTTATTTCCTACAATTCTTAGGTAGATCCGGTGAATATCGTATGGACGTAAGCAAGTTCGTGGAATCGCTCGTTGGGTTCCGCGATGCTAGGACGATCACGTTCATAAAGCCCGTGATAATCGATGTACGTCTAAACAAGGTTCTGTTCAACGTTGTTAGGCTCGGCTTCATCGACGATGAGCTGAGCTACGCATTGATCGCTAGCCCTAGATCAAACGATTCGATACAGATGCTACACTTCGCGGTTGGGAGGGAAGAGAAGGTTGTTAGAGGCGTTGCAATGGTTCTGGACTCCGATCTAGTGCTTCGATACGGTGGGTTGGTAGAGCTCAAGGTGGATGTGCTCGAGTTTGTCGCCGAGGTGCTCAGAAACGAACCTGCTTCGGGAGGGTGGGCAGTATACGAAACGAAGGTTCGCGAGGGAGGTACGGTTCTGAAGCTGTTGGAGGAACCCAAGTCGTGCAACGAATCCACGGCTATGGAGCTCTGGTTCTACACCAATCCCGCCGGGTTGGTGACTGCGATGTCTGGAGCGGTTCTTCCCCTGAGCAACGTCCTCATGATGGGGACGTTGATGGTTGATGGGTACCTGGATCAGATCGTTATGTATAGGGAGCCGATACTGATAACGTGCACGGAGTTCGGTACAGGTGACGAGCACGAGGAGCCTCCGTGGTTGTGTAGCTCCGCAACGACCAAGGGGCTCTCGCTCGAGGCGGTCGCATCCAGCTTCGCTATTGTACCGGCGCAGAAGGTTGAGGAGTTTGTCGAGGATCTAGCTCGTTCGTTGCTCTACGAGTACCTAGGTTGTCGATGTAGTCTAGGCATAGCTTCGCAGGACGGAAACATGATACTTCCGCTCGGCGTGTTCCTGCTAGATCTAGATCAGTTGAGGAGCCGTGCACAGCTAGCAACGCAGATAGACGAGTTCCTAAAGAAGATCGTCGACTCCGCAACGAGGAGCTCGAACATCGTTATGTAACGTTTTTCTCCGATAGCAACCTCTCTTCCACGTAGGTTCTGCCGAGCTTCGTTAGGAATGCGTAGACGTATCGTTGCTTGTCGCGGTACGGAGCGATGGTGAAGATCAGCCCCAAGCTCTTCAGCTTCTCCACCACCTTCTCCGGATCCCTGGCATCTAGGTAGTGGATGTTTAGCCCGAACCTGAACCTCCTAGGCTTCTGAAATCTGTAGATTTGCTTCAGTACACGCTTCTCCTCCGACGTCAACAACTTATCTATGCGTTCGAGATCTATGCTACCTACCTCGAACCGCTCCTCCTCTCCATATCCATACCTACCGTACCTTCTCTTCATCTAATCACCGAGATACGTAGCGAGCTGTACAGATAAATCGCTTTGTAGAGAATACGCAAAAGGCAAAGTATACAAAATCCCGAAGTTCCTAGATACAACGATACAGTAACGATTCAATGGAGTTGGGAAGACGGAACCCGAAAACTGATTTGCCGAGATTTCGGAGAGGGGTCAGTAACATTCTTCACAAAATGCATCTTGCTCTACTACGCCGATGAATCCTAGACACACCTCTTTTTGATCCATTTCCACCTTCTACGATCCTTCTCTTCCTCCTCTCTGCTTTTTGCTTTGCTGATGACACAGACGATCTCTATTCTTTGTTTCTTCCTAATATTCGCTTCATTTATATACTTAATCTTCTACCTCTTTCTTAGAAAAAGTTTATATACCCCGGAAGCAATATAATATACCGGGCGAGAAAATGCCCACCCAAATCCAAACAATCCAGACTCAAAACACACGAATCCTCGATCCAATCCCAGTTAAACTCTATCTATGTGCAAGATTTAGGGAAAAGAAGAAGGAAGGCGCGAAGCTCATTAGATTACAGTGGGATCAGCCATACAGTCTTAGGAACTTGAATATTCCAGTAATCAAGATCGATCCCTCGCTGAAGTCAGGAGATGTAGCGATCTTAGAGATTTGGAGCGAACGCAGAGAGTGGATATCAGAAGAGCGAAAGATTAGGGCGCCAGAGTACATGACTAGAACGATTATCAAGCTCTACAAGCCTAGGGATCCCAACACCAAGCCGAAGGCAATATTCGTCGTGGCTGAGTATCCGCTTCGAAGCACTAGGATGGGTGGCTACGATGATGCTGAGCTGATTAGCAACGACGGTGTGCTATGGAGCTACGTAACCGAGAATGTATCGAGAAGTGGTAACCATGGCAAGAGGCTGTTCATGATAGTAGCTAACAAACCAATTAGGGTGCATTGGATTAGGGTCAGTAACCGTGGCAACAAGTACTCTGGCATTGACGTTTATGACTTCGATGATAAGAAATCGGTGCCAGAGCTAGAAGAGCTAGAGACTGTTAAGGCGTGGCGCTATGGTAGCGTCGTTAGAATGAGAAACAACATTACAGGCGAAGTCTTTACAGCACTAGTGTTAGAGTATCACGAAGCTTGGAAGACTTGTGCAAGAACAACTCATACAGTAGAACCTGAGGATGCTATAGAACCGATCGAATCAACGGCTCATAGTAGCAAGACGCACTGGACTGAAGTGTATCGCGTGATAAAGCCATGCAAGGTCAAGACAGTTAGGATCACTAATCGTGGCAAGGACTACGAGATCGAGGTTGAGGTTCAGCCATAACTTTCCACAACCACGGTGATCACGCGATGCGCTGTATACAGCTCCGAACCAATGTAGTCAAACGCGTCATTGGAGAGGCGCCAATCGTTGTGTTCTACACTAAACCCAGAACGAACCCAGAAAAGTTTTGGTTCAGAACATGCCGTTGTAAAATTGACGCTCTGGGGTTAGGAATTTGCAAGTGTCAGCGTTACGAGGATTGGCTCAACCTCATCGCTTTTTTGACTGGTTCAAACGTTTCTAAAAATACTAGAAATATGCGTTTCATTGAGACTTGCATCGAATGATTCCTACCCTTTCTCTTTGCAGTTTTTCACCTTCCTTTTAGTTGTTGCTCCACGTTCCTTTCCTTTTTCTTGACTTTGATTGATCATTGTTTCGATATTTCTTCATTAACTCTAATCTTTTAAGGGTTATTAGATGATTTAATTTCTTTTTAATTTCTTTATATGGATTGTAAAGACGCTATGCAGTATCGTAATGTTTCGTGAAGGCGACTCAGTTTTTACAAATGTTTTCTGCTGACCTACTTCCTCGGGGTTTGCATGGATGTTCGTGTAACGGATCTCCTCTACCAGGCACAGATAAAGGAGTTCGATGAGCATTTCGAGAGGGTTAGGAGCTCCAGGGTTCCGGTAGTATGGGTATCCGCGCTCGTGCTGTGCCCCATGAAGTGGCGACTGATGCTTCGATACCCCGAGATCGCTAGAGCCTGTTTCAGGGGGAGCTTCGTTCTCGGCAAGCTAGCGCACGTGGGTTTGCAACGCTTCTTGATGGAGTGTGCAACGATGCTTGGCTTCGAGTGGATCGAGTGCGAGGTGCCGGTGGAGAAGAGCGTTGCGCTCAGCGACGGTAGCGTTGCGATCGTTAGCGGTAGGATCGATGCGTTAGCTAGGAAGAATGGCGAGAGGATCGTTATCGAGTTCAAGACCGCGAGAAGCGATAGGGGACTACCGCACCAGCACCACGTCGAGCAACTAAGGATATACATGAACATGGTCAACGCATCGAGAGGCATCTTGCTCTACGTAACGCCCGACAGGGTCGCCGAGTACGAGTACGACGAGCCTATGAACAACGAAGAGCTTGCACAGCTAGTCGAGAGCTTCATCAAGGCAGAGAAGGCTCCGAGATTCGACTGGGAATGCAACTACTGTCTCTACGCACCGCTATGCCCTCGAAAGATTGTGAACACACGATGCAACCCGCTATGATAGTTCTGACACTACAAGCATGCTACGATGAAATAAGTGCTTTGTCCCTTTTATCCGGTTCTAAGCCACAGCTGTGGGCTTGTTCTTCCCCTCTTCTTTCTTCTCTTTTATTTGTGGAGGTCTTATATACTGTCTGTGTTTCGCAGTTTCTTCGCGGTGGGTTCGCATGACTTCGCGTATCCTCCAGGTATCTATACCTATCGCAAGTATAGACGAGAACTACGTTGAGACTGTGGCGTATGTGAAGGAGTTGAGGGCTCGTGGTAGGGACTACGCTGTTCACTACGTCTTTGAGGGCTACGCTATCTTCGTGATGTCTGCGAGGGATGCTGAGAAGCTGAAGAAGATGCGCAAGGAGCTACGCGAACAGTGGTTGGAGGAGCACTGTCTCGAGGGTTATCCGCTGGTGTTCAGCGAGCGTCGCTACGTTAGCTACCCCACCGAATGGATCGACCACATCAAGATCGTCGTCCCCGAAGAGCTCATCAAGAAGATGAGGGAGCAGAACCTTGTGCTGGTCATCGTTAGACGCGTTGATGCATACGACGACAACAGTATTTCGGTAACGATACTGCGTCCCGAAGACATAGAGCAACAATGGGAGAAACGCACAGTAGTCCTCGCCAGGGAAGAGCTAGAGAAGCTGGTATCCATGTACTGAGGATAGTTGCTGACAGGACTTTTCATCTACCCACATCTTTTTAAGGCTTCTTATACTATTCTTGCCAGGGCGCAGAAAATGACCAAGTACGTATTCTCGTCGGGTCTCAACGACAAGACTAGGTACCTACTGCAACAACTCAGGAACCTATTCAAGGAGCTGCACGGTAGAGAACCGAGATCCTCCACCGAACTCTTCACATGGATGCTAGAAACACTGTACGGCATAGCAACACTCCACAGAAACGAATTCAAGAAAATACACGACGAACTCAAGAAAATAGGCGTGATAGACATCACCTAGAACACACCACATTCAACTCCTAACAAACACTTTTCTTCTACCCCTTTCTTAGAAAAAGTTTATATACCCCGGAAACAGAATATATCTCGGGTGGGTTGCGTGGTAGAGTACAGGAAGTATGTTACAAGTGACGGATATACTATTATATACGAACTACATTATCCCGTTCGAGATCCGCGATATTGTTACTGGTGTCAGTACTGTATAAAAGAGGAATACGGATCGATAGAAACCCGCACAATCACACGAGTACTACGTCGTTGCCTAGGGGGTCGTTGCTGGAACAAGCTGTCTTTGCGCTAACTCTTTTGATTCTTTTTCAGCCCCCGACCCCACAGGGGGTACACCCCCGTGGGGCGGGAGGGGTGAGTTCGCACATGGTAATATCGATTCGTGGCGAAAGATCTTCTGAAGCAGGAGCTATACTGGTAGAAATTGCGCGTAGATATTTGCCACATACAACCATCGATATCATCGACGAGTATGATATCGATACCAATACTTTCGTCATGTTACTATCTCAATGTAACATAGTTGGGAAATACTATGATACGGTATATTGCGCCAAAATCGATTTCGGGATCACTAACAAAATCTTGCTTGCGTACAGAAGAGGTAGTAGGTACAGGCTTGTTGTAGCAATATTCAAACGCTGATTTCTCTACTTCTCTTTTTCGCTCGATTTTCATTTATTCTACATTCTTCTATTTCTTTTCTTGTATTTTATTTCGTTATATGTCTATAGATATGTTTGTCGATCTAATGTGTTGATCTCTACCCTTATCTTCGTGATTTCGTTACAGAAGTCGTTTCTGAAGTATGGGTCGTTTACGCACTTCTCCATAACTACCTCGACGAGGAAGTTTGCTACTGCATCGTCTATCTTCTTGCCTTGGTACCTAGCTAGCTTCTCGAAGACCTTCTTTATCCAGGAATCGTCGCTTATCTTCAGGATCACTATCATGGTTTCTCCCGGATCCTACCTCGATGGTGAGGGTATTTGTGGTGGGGTGCTCGTGGTGTTTGTTCGTTTGGTTGTCGTGTCCACAGCTGTGGGAACTATACGAATGGTTTATATTCGTGAGTGCGCTCCGGGTCTGTGGTGGAACTATGCCTGTGGTGTACCGTTGCTCCAAATGTGGATACGTGCTCTACACCTTCTCGCGCGTTGGTCAGGACTACTATGGTATACCTTCTCCGAGCGAGCTTCTCGCGAAGCTGGGCGGTGTATGTCCTAGCTGTGGAAAGCCTCTTTCTAGGAAGCCTATCAGGGTCGAGGTGAAGTGACGTGGTTGCGAAGACGGCTCTCGAAGCCGTTACGGAGTACCTCGTAACGAAGCAACTCGGTGCTAGGACGGAGGTGGTTAGGGCGCTGTACGACTACTTCGTTAACAACGCTAGCCCCTCCGACATCGCTGGGAGATACGGCATCGGCAAGCACCAGGTGCGTGGATACGTGCAGAGAATCATGGAGAAGTGCGACGGCAACCTAGCGCGCGCACGCGCAATAATCCGCAGAGTTGCACCGCTGGTTCTAGAGCTCGAGCCGGTAATGGTGCCGGCGAACGACGGCGAGCTCTACCGGTGCAAGATATGCAACCAGAAGGTGCCGGCATACGTAGCGGATAAACACGTTGCGTACTACCACAGACCGTTGATAGAGCTCTACACCGACAGAATCGTATCCACGATCATCGAGCAAGTCTCCTCGAAACACGCCAAACGCGCGGGGTGAGACCGTGACCGAGGCTCTCGATCCAGGATTAGAGTATGTCGTGGATCCGGTCACCGGAGAGATCGTGGATCCGAGAACGGGAGAAGTACTGGATTGCCATCCGGTGGTGGTGCATCAGCCGGAGTACAGGTACTTCGATTCGTCGGAGTGGTTGAGGAGAGCGCACCACTCAGCAATCACGTTCGCGGTACACGACCACGGGCTCTACACGATCGTAGCCGTGCACCGAGCCAAGAACCGAGCGTTGGCAAGGAAGCTCGCGGATCTACAGAGATCGGTGAGGAGAGCGAAACCGGACGAAAGGAGCCTGGCTAGATTGCTACAGCTGATCCATCGATACGTAGCGATCCTCGAGTTGCCGGAGACCGTGAAGGAGACGGCTGCCGTGATAGCCAGGAAGGTCTTCGACGCCGGGATCGCGCCATCCGCCAAGCGCGAAGCCCTCGCCGTAGCGAGCATAGTGCTGGCGATCAAGATGCATAGGCTACCGATACCGACGCCGATAGTCTTCGAGAAGCTCGAGCTTGGCGACAGCGATCGCAAGCGCGTTCACAGGCTCGTTAGGAGGATAGTGCTGGAGCTAGGAATCAAGCCGCGTACAGCGACGGTGGAGCAGTTCATCGATGCCATAGCCAGCAGGCTCGGTCTATCGATGGAGACGAGGAACCTAGCGTTGCGGATCCTCGACAGGCTTCGCAGAAAGGTTAGCCTAGACGGCAAGTGTCCGCAGAACGTAGCAGCCGCCATCATCTACGTAGCGGCGATAATCATGAACGAGAAGAGGAACCAGAAAGCTGTAGCCGAAGCAATAGGAGCGACCGAAGCAACGATACGGGGAAGATACAGGGACGTCGTCGACAACCTAACGATAGAGATCCACCTCTAGCGGTGGAACCATGAAGATCGTGTGCATCAAGATGCCGGAGAAGCTCGTAGAGATAATAGACGTACTGATAATGAGGGGAGTAGCGAGATCGAGATCCGAACTCGTGAGAAGAGCGGTGCAAGAGTACATCAGGAAACAGCTGGTGGGTAGCGAGCATGGGGATCGCGATAGATAGCGACCATCCTCCGTTGCTACACCTAGCAACGCTGATATGCAACGAACACGCGGATCTTTGCACAAAGATACGGACGGCGCTTGGATATCGCTACAACGAGGTGCGTATATACCTCGAGATCTTGCGTTCCTCTTCCTAGTTTGCTCCTCTTTCTTCTCCACAGCTGTGGGGTTAGAGACACCGCTCACCGGTTTCTTCTGCATTTAATAGGTTCGGCAATCAATTCCTCGGATAGCTTATAAGCTACCTATCGATCAGCGACGCTCGGAGATCATGGATCCGAGATCAGCTCTGATCTCATGCCCCGAGATCGCTCCCTTGTTCGAGGAGTTGGTGAGGGTGTGGGTAGCTCGCATCCTACTCGTGCGTCATCTGAATCGCTACGGTTCCTCGATGTCTCGATCCATGGTTGCTCAGATCGGGAGGGAGATCTCGATACTGACTCGGTACGCGATGAATCTGCTAGCAAACTTGCTCGAGGAGGCTAGGGCTAGCTGTAGACAGGAGCTTCCCCGGATCTATGAGTTGCTCGATGAGCTGGGTCTCGATACCTCGATGGCTATACCCGTGAGAATAACGAAGAGAACACGGCAAGCAGCCAAGAAGATCGTGGAGAGGGTTCTGGGAGACGCAGATCCACTGAAGATCCTGGCAAGACTAGAGACAAAAAGGGCTAGGGTATTCAGCGCGTAGGGTTACGCCACCTCTTCGACGACGTCCTTCAGCTCCTTGACCATATCTATGAACTCCGCAACGACGTCCTCCAGCAAAGCGCTGGTTAGGGTTCCTCTAACGGTTGCTTCGCACCTAATCACGTTGCTACCCCGCTTCACGCTGGCTGTGAGAACGAGGTCTCTGAGCTTCCTAGTCACGGTCTTGTCAGCAACTGCCCTAAGCACTCCAGATCTCATCTCGTACACGATCCTATAGCCATCCTCGGTAGGCTCGACGATTAGCCTATCCCTACCGTTCCTACCAACGATAACGAACCTATGCACCCTATCACCAGTCCTGTAGATGTACGAACCTATCGCCCACGTACCATCGTGTTCCCACGCAGGCATGCTACCAGCATCGAAGACGCAGACAGAGCCCTCTACCCTACCATCTAGATACCTACAGAACTCCTCGAAACTCGTGGGTATAGGCATTCCTTCACCACCGTTCCACACCTACACAATCGAGAGATATTAACTCGTCGAACCATTCAGCTGTAGAAACGATCACACACTTACATGCATTAAGTACCGTACTAAAGTTCTGCCTTACTACACCATTTCTACCCAAAGATAGCAAGCTCGATTTTCGATTTCCATATCGTTAATGCTTTTTCATGTCCACAGCTGTGGAGACGACACATCTTTACTCTCTATCCTCTTGCAAGTTGTATGTGCTTGCGTGCATATATCCCTAGGCTCTAACCAACGCATCTATTGGGTGAAGTGAAATGAAGTTGGGTAGGGGTATCTCCCCGGTCATAGCGACCGTGATAATAGTGGCAGTAGCTGTAGCTATCTCGATAGCGGTGGTATCGTGGATCATGAACGTGTGGGGAACGATCAGCGGTGGCGTCGAGATGATCAAGATCTATCCAGATAGCAAGATCTACGATAACGGTACCGTGGTGCTCCACCTGAAGAACGATGGTAGCGCTACAGCGGTGATATCGAAGATCGAGGTCGTTAGCCTGGGAACCGATAACAAGCCAACCGGCGATACACAGCTCGAGCCCGGCAAAGATGGAACTGTAAAGGCGCAAGTATCGCAATGCATCGCAGGTGGGTTCTACCTAGTCAAGGTATACACAGAGTCAGGGAACGTGTACCAGGCACACCTACAGTGCGTACCATCAAGCTAAGCTCTGTATCCCTCGTTCACGAAAACAATGCATTTTTACATCGTTGCGCTTCTCAACGTTTCATACGTACGATAGCTACGTTCTTCTTCGTTCTCCACAGCTGTGGATATAGAGATGTAACGCATATATCTTTCCTTCTCTTCGATACGCATGAATGACATAGATGAGCGACGTCTATAATGTAACCGTGGAAGGCATAGTTACTATAATCAGCTTTCTAGCGATCGTAGCGATGACAGTGATCATAGTAACCGTTGCATCGTAGATAATAAACGCGATGAAGAAGCTTGTAGAGAACGAATAGCATAGAGAAGGAATCGGCGGGGTGTCTCATCGTCATCAAGCTCAGCATTGCTACGACTCGTCACGTTCATACCTAGCAGACCGTGGCAAACCTATATCTTGCAATGAACGCATGCACATAAACACGCGCAAAAACCAAGAAGATGGGAACCAAGACAAGCAGAAGAACGATTCTATGAACCTGACCGAAAGTTTCGAGAATCATAAATTAAGAATCTCTAAACTAGATTCATAATAGCATTCTTTTTAGAATATTATTAATATTCTTCAAAGAAGAATGCTAGTTAGATGTTACTTGGCAATCTTTCTTCTCTTCATTTGTTGGGGGAGCACGAGGGGGTGGGCGCGGGCGCCTTGCGCCATGAATATGACACGCTCATCGAAGGAGCCAAGGTTATCATCGATGGTTACGTAGCCTTGAATATGACACAACCGTAAAAGAATTGAATCGTTACGGAGTGCACCTCATCAAGTGAATGAGAAGTGTTACCGGGCGCCACACATATATTCTGCGCAACGAGGAACCGGATCAACGGGGTCTGATAGGTGCAGGCTCATCATTGTTACAAAGTGGAATCAGTTTCGGATATCGTCATCCCCGAGCTAATCAAGTTAGTAATGAACGTTTTTAAGCTTGGCGCTCCGCAGGTAATCGACTCCAACGGTAAGCGTAAGGTCGTTTCCTTCGCGATCAACGCATCGCTCGGTGGGCGCGACGATATTCATCAGATCTCCTTCGTTATTTCTGAGCGTTGGCATCGCTGGAGCCCAGCAATGATTACGAAACGGCTAGTTAGCACGGCGAGGTATCTGCAAGAGATGTTCGTTAGGGAGTACGGCACCATTAAGGCGAGGTTCGCCCACACCATCATCGTTCTCGGAAGGTTTACTCGCGGCATCTGGAAGGAGCTCGCGAGGTACAACTACGGCAAGAACCATTGGGAACCGATCACCTTGGGAGAGCTAGCGAGGAAGTACGTTCCGGATATCTACTGGAGCAACAGAAACGATGTTAACTGGGATACCAGGGTAATATTCGTCGACATCACCGAGTACCTGATGCGCGCCAGGGTAAGCCTAGAGAACGCGCGGAAATACATAAGGGTGCTCTTCATGACCCTGATCAAGGCTCTGAAGCTTTTGGCGACCTTCTACAGGCAACGAGCCGAGGCAATACTCAGATCATTGAGAAACAAAGGTATCGAACCCTTCGGGATTCTCAGGAACAAGATAGAGCTGTTCAACGAGATCGCGAACCGCATAAAGACGGTTATCGATGTATGGATCACGCACGCTAGGTGGAGGGTACTGGATTCCATGCCGGATCAGGCGATGGTAGCGTGGAACACGCAACGATCCGGGTTGTCACCTCCGTTCGACGAGCAACGGTACGACGATAGGTACGAAGTTGTTAAGGACGAGGATCTGTACGAGGTGATAAAGTGAGCAATAGAAGGTCGGAAGCTGGCAGAAGAGGGTACTGTAGATACCTGATGCAGAGACTGCGCACGATTGCGAAAAGGAATGCAAGAGCGTTGTTTGCGCAAACGTTGCTACGGATCGCCGAAGCTATGATCGACGACCTGATAGTGCTGTACCGCGATATGCAATGGACTAGGAGCACGATGATCAAGCTAGGTAGGATGATCCCAGAAATCTCGAGGTGCGTAGGCTACGCTTATGATCGCGAAGATGTTGCAATCGTGGCTTTCTGCGAGGATATATGTCTAGAGCGTATTGCTGAGGACGAGAATTGTTTAGTGAATTGCTACGATGAGTGTTACGAGATGTACATGGATCTGCTGAAGGAGGAGATAACGAAGCTCTGCGCCACTATAATGCCGTTGATAGGCGAGGATTCGTTCATTGTAGACAACTACATGAAGAGCGTTGAAAAGCGCAGAATGGAAGCTAGAACCCTCATCTCGAGCAAGATGCTTGGATTCGATAAGCGGTTGGCATGGAAGGTTCTTGGAGCGATAAAGGAGCTCTCGTGCTTGAACAATGGATGCGCACCGCTAGATCGTTTAATTGCTCGTGCATCGGAGCTGGGTATCAGTGTTCGAACCCTGAAGAGGGTGTTGAAGGAGCTCAGGCGTTCGGGTATGGTGTTCGAGATTCGTGAGAAGTGCTATGCAATGGTTGTTTAGGTGGGATCATGGCTTGCGAGATCCTGTCCGAGTTCGTTGATCAGCTCAGCAAGTTGGATCCTGAGAAGTACTACGTGTCGTACGACAACGGCGAGGTAGGGATAATGCTATCGACGTTCCTGAACAGCGTTGAAGCTGTTAGGAGGATTGCCTGTGGTGAGGATAGGGATTGTAGGAGATTGGAGCAATTCATCAACTTCCTATGGATGCTGAGGTGGAGAGGAGGATACGTAAAGATCTATCCACTCGGCATTCCACCGACTAGGCAACTAAGCGGGGAGGAGGCTAGGAACGTGTTCTATCTCTGTACGGCTCCGAGACCAATCCATGCGTTGCAACTAGACGTTGCTAAGCTAGCTACGGAGCTCTACGAGATCTACCGAAGGCTCTGCAGACCTAAGCCCGGAATGAAGCAATTGATTGCGGAGATCGTTGGTGACGAAGTCGTTGAGGAAATCGATAGCAATGTGAGAAGATCTGGAAAGCGAGGAAGAAAGAGAAGGAGGCGAGAAGAGGAGTCGGTGAAGGAAACCGAGGAAGTGGTAGAGAGTACCGAGGAGGTGGTTAATCAAGAGGTATACGAGCTCGTAGCTAAGTGATTGGTTGAAAGACGTTCGTTGTTTCCAACGCGGTCATTAGTGTATAGAGGATACGACTAGTTGCGTGTATAAATACCTTCTGAGTAGTTTTTCATACACGGGATTAGTCTTGCAAAGAAACGTGTTTGAGATCGTAGATAGACACATGTTTTGGATACTGTTCGTCGGAACCGTTGTTGCTATGTGTATAGGTATCGTTACGCAAACGAATGTATTTAGCTATTACTTTGTAGTTGCTTTTACTGGCGCGTTCGTGTTTAGGGAGTTTGGCGTTATTAAAGGTTTGATAAGTGCGGAGAGGTACATGGAGCGAAGATCTGTATGGATGTTGGAGCTGGAGCTGGTAATGATTGTGTTGGGATTCGTGTTCCTTGTAATGGCAACGTGCCTAGCTGTCGGATCCATTATGTATGCTCTACAAAGTTGCTTGATAGCACGTATCATTAGCGCCGTTCTGATATGTGCGGTAGAAGCCCTCGTGATAGATAGGCTCAGCGCTGGATTGACAAAGATCGTGGTAACGTTGAGAAGTATGCATGGAAACGCGAAGAAGTAACGTTTCCACAGCGTTGTGGAGTTGTGAACGTATATCTATGCACTTCTTTGTCTTATAGTTTCGGATGCTTCACCACCGAAGCAATATTCGCGCTAAGAAACGGTACATTTTTCGAGAAGTACTTGACTTTGATAGATACATATTGCAACAGTTTCCTCTTCTCTAAAACCTCCTTTATACGTTCGACTGGCTCGTATGTATGTCTAGCAGAATTGTCATCGCTAGGAACGAAGACATAGTCGATTATTATCACCTTCTCTGCATCTTCATCAGATACCTCCTTCTCGTTGTGTAGGTCATGTGGTGCAGACGATCCATTCTCCGTGAGAGTCTCTATTATGAAGTTCAAAACCTCCTCTTCGAAAGGCTTGAATAGTTCGCTGAACATTACAGTTCTTGCTAATGTGAACCAGGTTAGTCCCTCCTTATTACGTACAACGATATAGGCATCCGAGTTCCATTCTTTAGCTATTGTCTCTAAGTAGGTACGTAGCTCAGGTATTTTCTCTACCATTTCTAGAAGTTTGATTTCCTGGATTTCCAGACCAGCTTCGCTAATCAGATCAAGTAAGATTCGCATATCTTTCCTATTCAATGGATAGGACAATGTATAGGTTGCTTCAACAGCTAGCAACACCTTAGGAGCATGCCTAGTAATTTTCTTGAGTAGGTATGTTAAGGCATACTTCAGCGTAATATCAATAGTTTCGCCTAGTAGCTTACCGCCTATAGCTTCGGTTACTCCAATCATTGCAATCACCCTACGCTTCCTCAAAAACAAAGAGATCACTCTGTTTGAAAATGGTTCAAGGAGCCGGTTCACGACAATCCCCGGCTCCCGGCGGCTTCATCCCTGCCCCCGGGGCGGATCCGCCACCTGCCCATTTCTTTGCTGGCGTGTGGTTCCTATATAGGTAGTGCAACTCGTTGGATGTGGTCTCGTTCGTATAGTCCTAGGGTGATGACGGTGGAGAAGAAGGTTCTTCCATTTCTTTGTAGTAGTATGTATCCACAGCTGTGGAGATGCGACGGCGTTGTTATAAATCGGTTTGTTGGAGGCATAGACTGGGGGATGGATGTGGCTAGCAAGGGATTTATTACCCAGACGATCATTGCGATGGTCAAGTCGCGTGTGTGCGTATCTATCAACGAGATCGCTACGTATCTAGAGAAACAGTTTGGGTATACCAACAGAGCTTCTCTCAAGAACACATTGCAGAACCTTGTTAGGGAGGGAAGAATCGTTAGAGTGGATAGGGGGGTGTACTGCGATCCCGAGCAACTCCAGAAACCGAGAAGAGTAACAGAAGAAACGTAGTGTCGTTACAAGGTTGCTTCACAGCAACCCTTAATTCATTGGTGTTGAAGACGGATGTCTAGAATCTGATCCTTAGTTTCTCGAGCAGACCTTTCTTGTTCTTGGCTTCCTCTACGAGGTTGGTAGCTTGCTCGATAGTGTTCCTAAGCTCGTTGATAGCGTCCCTAATACACGAGCTGAGCATAGATGCTCTTTCGTAGAGGCTATGTAGTTCATTAAGAGTCTTCTCCATCTCTGCAATCCTCTGTTCCAAAGCCTTTCTCTTCCTATCGATCTCCTCAAGATATTTCGTAGCCTTCTCGATGCCTGGCATAAGCTCTATGAACTCGTTTATCTTGGTGAGAAGAGCTTCGTACACCGTCTCGAGATCGTCGTTTAGCGATACATCTGCGCAGAGCTCTATAGCGATGTTCTCGTAGCTACCAGTAGTCTTGAGTCTGCGGACGCACATCCTATCGATTCTCATGTGGAACAATCACCTGAATAGGTTCGTTTCTGGTGTAATCCATTGATGCAGAAGAGGTATAAGGTTGGAGGCTCTTCGTTCGCGTGTTCTTATCCATAGCTGTGGCTACGAACCTCAGAGCGTTTCTAGCTTCCTCTGTTCAGCGATGCTATGGTGATGGTTGTGGAGAGCGAGCTTCTCTCCATGTCTTGGTGGTACGAGAGGTTGAAGGACTTGACTATTCCGGCTAGAAGAGTTGAGCTTGGAGACGTTAGAAAGATGCTGTACGAGGCGTACCTCGTTGCGGTGGATCACGATCTCAATCCCTTGGTGTGTAGAGAGATCGCTTCCGCTCTGGTTAGGAAGCTCGAACCTTTCAAGGTGTTGCACGATGCGTTGAAGGAAGAGATCGAGAGACATGGAGCCGTGTTCGTTCGCGGAGACAAGGCTTCTCCCAAGGATGTTTGCGTTCATTGGTACTGGTACTTCGAGGATGCGGTTAGGTGCAGAGTTTCGTGGTTACCGAGTACGTGCCTCAATGCGTGCCTAGCGAGCGATCCTCTTACCGCGATCGGTCTCCTGGTGGCTAGCGAACGCGTGATAATGATTGGGGATCCCAGCGTGGTGTGGATAAGATCTCCGGCTAGGCTCAGCGACGAGGTGAGGGTCTTCGTCTACGGAGGGAGACCATTGCTGGTGTCGTGGTACTACTACAGGAATCCCGCTCCCGAGAGCATCGACAACGTGGTTCGTAGGTACCTCGAGCTGATCCCCACGATAACCCGCAGGCTCGGCGTCGATACCTACACTGTTGACATGGGGATGATCCACAGCAAGCCGATTGTCGTAGACCTAGCACCCTTCCCAACGAAGGAACGTAACGTTGTGGATCCCATACTCTTCGAGAAAGACTTCTGGAGAATGCTGGAGGAAGCCGAAAAGAAGAGCAAGATCATTCTACGCGCAACGTTCGCGAGGAGAGAGGTTCGAGACATCGAGATCTAGCCTTATCCACGGTTGTGGGAATCTATATACCGGTGTCAAACCTTCTTTTTCGATTGTTTCTTGGTGGACGTACTGGATGTGTTGATCTACGGAGGAAGAGTTAATATTTGTGGTTGAGCAAGCTTGATGGGTAGAGATGTATGCGTCGCGAATCGTTGTCGGAGGAAATGAAGATCGTTGCCGAGGCTATGGATGCGTTGCGCGATGCTATTGTGGCTCTCGATAGCGCTGTCAATGCGTTGACGGAGCTTGAATCGGAGATGAGGATCTACAACGCTGCTCAGCAATTACCTATGCTGTTTCCAACGGTTGAGTACCTGTATGGAGCGTCCAGATCTGCGCTTGCGAGACTCGAAACGGTTCTGTTGGGATCTCTATACGATGCGTTGACGAAGCTTAAGAGAATGAGGTTGATACCTCCGTACGAGGGAAACATCGATGAGTACGTGAAGAACCTTGGTAATCATGTTGGGGATCTCATTCCAGAGCTTCGTAGAGCACTCGATACTTCGAACCCTGGTGCGGTCAACGATGTGCTTCAGGACTTGATCAGAGAAGCGCTCCCAGTACTGAGGCGCGTTATGGAGACGCTTACCTCCGCTATGCACGACCTAGCGCGTAAGGCAGAGCGTTTAAGCCTAGTTACCTAGCGCGCTCTCTTTCATTATGTTTTTGAGTTAGAGACTCTTCTTAATTGCTCTACATTGCAGTTGGTGCATTGCTGTTCCACAAACCCGTGGCTCTTGAATACCACGATGAGGATAGTGACGATGAGCACGAGGTTAGGTCGTACAGAACTTGCGAAGGTAGGAAGCGGGAGTGTGTAACGAAAAAGAGGAGGGTGTGGCTCGATGTAGAACGAGCTACGTTTTTACGTAGAACAGCTTTTAGCCGCACTCTGGGTAGTCGTCCGGTACCTTTGCTCTGAAGTACTTGCCGGTTGCTGGATCCTGGAACAGCCCGATCTTCACTCCCTTCCTACCTCTGGGAGCTAGCATCCATACTCTCTTTGGTACGAGCTCCTTCTCTTCTCCGCTGGGAGTCCTTACCTTGACCGGTTGGGTACAGGTGACCATCTGGATCACCGTTCGGATCGATGAATAGCTAGGTTCTTATGCACGTTGGTTTGGAGTTGCTGGTATCGGTAAGGCTTTGCACGAACCATTATTTCTCCACAGCTGTGGATACGGAGCTCAGCGCACATATACTCTCTCCATCGCTACGATCTGTATGGGTGATGCGAATGGGTGGTACGGCTCCCGCGATCATTAAGAGACCGCGCAAGAAGAGGAAGCTGTATGTAGAGGGCAATAGGGTGGTGTTCAGGAAGAGGCTCGTGCATAGCTTCGAGTTACCTCCGGAGATCGCTGAGTGGGTCAAGAAGAACGAGGGCGTCATCGATTGGCTGGTGTACGACACGCCCCTCAGAACCTATCTAAGGCATCCCCACAGCGTTAGAACCCTGGTGTTGCTACTCTACGCGAGAGCGAACGACATACCCATCGCACAGTTCAGTAGAAGGATCGGCGTATCGCATGAACAGCTCTACAGATTGGAGAGGTTGCTGAACAAGCTCGAGCTCAAAGAGTTCGTGTACTCCTTGCTCAAACCAAGCAAGTAGTAGATCCGTGATCGACGAGGTTCCCCAACACGCTTTTTATTTTCTCCACACCTCCGGGGTGCTCCACATGATCGAGATTCTCGTGGATCCCGAATCCGGGTACGTAGAGGTGTGGAGCGATAGAGGGTTGAGCAACTACTACGCTCTGTGGTACGTAATGAAGCTGAACGGTTGCGTCTGGAACCATGGTTGCTACGTTTGTAGACCGATCAACCTTGCACAGTTTCTCCGAGAACTCGTGCATAGATGCAAGTACTACAGACTGATCTGTAGAGTACGTATCAAGACCGAGAAAGGAATCAGCGAGTATGGATCTCCACAGCTGTGGGAATGAAAACGAGTCTCCGAACTTTTCAAGTCCCTTCCCTAGAATACGGTGGTGACCGTCTTGCGGGGCAAGTGTGCGCATCTTGGTATGCGTAGGATTAGGAACGTTATCGAGATGTGTACAGAGCTTCGTAACGTGCGTGGGCTAGAGCCTCGCACGATCTTCGAGTTCGGAGCGTTTCTGCAAGACATGTTTAACTATATGATGTTCGATATGCGTAGCAACGATCGGTACCTACGTAGGTTCCAAGCAATGCTGAGGAAGGTGGAGGATCGCTTTGGGGATCTCTACGATCCGTTCGATATCGAGACCTATGTAAGGCTCTTCGAGTTCTACTGTCTGTGGCTCTACGGTTACTACCTAGGCATCGAGCGTCGACGAGAAGAGAAGCTGATTAGGCGAATCGAGGAGCTGAAAGAAATGCTTCTACAGAGGATCGAGGTACCCGAATGGTTCTTCGAAGGTTTGGTGGGTGAAGAATCATGAATACGGTTGGGGAGATCCTTCGTCATCTTCGCAGTGGTGGAACCGTTGTTGTGGAGAGTGACGAGCTCGCGGAACTTCTTAGAGATGCGTTGGCTAGGATGTGTGGCGAAGCTATCTGGATAGATGTTGCTAGGTTCCTCGATGTCGGTAGCGATTGTTTTGCCAAGATGTTTGACCTTGCAAGAACGCTCTGGGAGATCTACGATCCTAGCTCCAACAGAACGATAGTCGTTTACTTCCCTAGGAAGTTGCTGGAGATGTATAGACCCAGCAATGTTAGGGAAGCCGTGTTCGTCTATGCGGATAGGAAGCCTCCGAGGATAGGAACCGTAATCCATAGAGAGATCTACGATCTGCTGGACGTAGCCACGGTATCTAGATTACTGCCAGCGACGCGCTTCTATACGGTGAAAAATCTCCATGGATAGCCTCAATTCGTTGAGATCGAAATTAGCGTAGGTGATACCATGGTTCGCAGATCCAGATACGAAGGAACGCGAATGTTCAATCTCGTTACCCGTACTTGGAACCCGATTACTGGATGTCGTCATGAATGTATCTACTGTTGGTCTCGGAGAATGGTTGAGCGGTTCCTGAAGCGTACGAAGAAGTATAGGGATGTTGGTTTCGAACCAGCTTTCCATGAATGCGAGCTGAGCGTAAGGTTCCGACCTGGGGAGCTGGTGTTCGTTAGTGATATGGGGGATATGTTTGGTGAGTGGGTTCCTAGGGAATGGATTCTTCGCGTGCTGGAACACATCTCGAAGTTTCCGAAAACCAGGTTCTTGCTCTTGACGAAGAACCCAAAGCGGTTTCTCGAGTTCATCGATGCGATTCCCGGGAACTGTATCCTTGGTGCTACGATAGAGACGAACCTAGACGATGTCTACAAGGCTTACCGCATCTCGAAGGCTCCTCCACCGAGCGAGAGGATCAAGGCGATGAGGCGAGTACGCGGAGTCTGGAAGGGAGAGATATGGATCTCTATCGAACCGATCCTCCTCTTCGATGAGGGGCTGTACTACGCGATGATCGAGATCTCTCCCGACGTGATCTACGTTGGTTGGGACAACTATGCGTGGAGAGAAGGAATAGAGCTTCCGGAGCCAAGAGTCGAGCACGCCCTGAAGCTCGTCGAGCTCCTACGAGAATCGGGGTTCAAAGTCATTTGCAAACCCACGAACAGATCGAAGATACGCGAGAAATGGAGATGCTAAACACCTCTCTTTTCGTACACCTCACGATTCAAATCGACGTAGTATTCTGTATCATGCCGTGGGTGTGAATAACGGATACGTTGCTGGGTACCAACGAAGACACGATACGCGTAGCATATCTACCGCTCTAGCTCTCGTACTGCTTGGAGGAGCATCTGATTCCACGATGATGAGAGGCGGGAACGATGAGCTCCAGCAATGATCGCGTTGCACCTCAATTGCTATAACTTCTTCCGCTCTGAGCAACGCATCGACAAATGCTCATCATAGAGAACTGGATATCTCCAAGCAATGCGAGAACTAGCGCAGTAGATCCACAACGTATATCGAATCCACGCGTACTCCACACCTTGCAACACACTCAATGCACTATCAACTAATTGCGATCATACACATCTTCCACTCTATCACATTCTGTTCATAGATAAAGAATATAGATAAAGCTTTTATACCTACACCATCTATATATTCCTCGGGTGGGCAGATGCCCACAATGGTGTTGAAACTAACTATTCTTGGTGATGATGATGATGTCGAGATCCAGGAACACTACGCACATGCCGTTACTAACGATTGGCAAACATTCGTAGAACTCGTGCGGGAGAAGTACGGTAACGTCGCCGAGCAATTGATGTCCATACCATCGCGACAAATAGGGATATTCAGTTTGAATGGCGTCAAAGCATTCGTGTTCAGTAGCGACTCACCAATTTCATCAAATGGAATAATGTTATATGCCGAGGTGATGTGCATAGATCTTGCAAGCGAAGAGCGTCGTAGTAAAATCGAGTTCGAGGGTCGGAACCCCATAATCAGGCGCATGTATAGATATACATGGCACCATTGTTATAAATATACGTGTAGGCACACATAATCCACATATATTTTCTTTTCTTCGCTTTTCTTGTTTATCGATTCTGGTTTCGTCGTTCATCTGCTTCTCTATGCAACAGCTGTGGAAAAGTTTATACCCTATCTGTGCCAGACCTATGCTCGGGAGAGAAAATGGCTCAGGATAAAGAAGTTCTTGTTCCAGAGCCTCAGTCGAAATTCATAACTTTAAAGATAGTCTTCAATAGTCGTAGATCCGATCTATCTCGCGTAACGATTTTGTTGCCTCCAATAATGCTGTACCATGGAAAGTACATCTATGCTAGGGAAATAAATGTTTATGGTGCGAAAGATGGTAAAGAGCGTAGTATTGCTGTTAGAGAATCCTTTGCTGCGATAATTGTTTCTGCCAGGCATAGCGGTAAATATGGTGATCACTACCTTCTTATTGGAAAAATCGTTGAAGGAAAAAGATATGAAGATAGTAACATCGTTATAGAGAACTTCGAGGTTCTCGAGAAGGTTGCTAGGGAAGGTAGTAAGTACGGATTGACGATACCCTGGGAAGAGCTGAAGCCGAAGGTTCTCAATGCTGGGTTCGCAATATCGAAGTCTAAGCCGGAGCACAACATTGCGGCAACGTTGCTGTACTTGAAAATCAAAGAACTTGAAGAGAAAGAGGAGAAGGAGGAAGAAGATGAAGAAGAGCAAGAAGTTGAAGAGCGTCGCGATATCGTGGTGAATCCCGAAGAGATTCTTAGAGGCGAGGAGCTTGAGCTCGAAGATCTTCAGAAGCCTCAGGAGGTTCATCAAGCACAGCAAGTTACGGCTACAGAAAGGTCGGTTCCATCTAGACAGGAGCTCGTAAAGCTGTACCTATTGGCAATGAGGTTGCCATCGAAGTACTTGGTGCAAGAGGTCAAGGTGTTGGCGAACGAGAAGGGTTACCAAGAGATCAGGGATTTCAGCGATGCTGTGAGGAGGAGCGTTGCGTCGAGGCTGGAAGGTATCAGGAGCGAAGCGTACGAGAAGATTCGTAGAATCTTCGCCAATGTTGATGAGTACGGTGTGTGGATAGCGGTGTCTGAGGAAGCTGTGGAGGAAGCTAAGCGCGTGACTGAGTGGATACAGCAAGAATTGAGAAAGGTAGCGGCGCTGGCGAACATAAGACCCGATGTCTGGAACAAGATTGCTGAGCGATACGGTGTCAAGGCTATACCGATATACCTAGAGCCCGAGCATGCCAAGGAGCTCGTTAAGGTAGCGATCAAGCATCTCTCCGCCGATGTGCGGGAACTCGAGCAGAAGATTGCTGAGGCTGAGCAACAGAAGAAGAAGAGGAACCTTAAGAAGTACGAGGAGCGTCTAGAGTACAAGAAGGCTCTGCTCGAAGCATTCAAGAAGTTCCTTGCTCAGCTCGAAGGATAGCGCTCTTTCTTTTTATCTTTCTAGCTCTATCATTGTTCGAAACTCGATGATCCTCCCCCGCTTTTCTGTGCTCTCCATCTCTAGTAGTATCGTTGGTGAGAAGAATGGTTGTTCCGGAACACGTGAGGTGTGTCTATGAGGATCCCGATCCGGAAGCTGTCGTTCTGTGGCTACCGGTCTACGAACCATTGAAGGCGCAGATAGATGCCTTGAAGCGGAGGCTTGGCAGAGTCAAGATCGTTCGTGCCAGGTACATTACTCCGGAGGTCGTTGTGATATCTCTAGCCAGGCAACACGGTGCCAAAGTCATCGTTGTCGAGCTTCCCATCAGCTACATAGCTAGGTTGGTGGAGTACGCTAAGAGGAACGGAATCGACGTACTGATGATAAAGATGAAGACTATTGCAATCGCGAAAACATGGAATGAAGCAGAGAAACTTGTGAACGAAAAACCGGGTACGCGAATAGCTACGATAGGTATCAGCGAGGGGTATCCGGTATTCGAGGTACGAGAATTTGAAGGGTACGAAAAGATAGTGGAGATCAGAGCCGTGACGGAGCCGTGGTAAGGATCCTTCTCCACAGCTGTGTACATGGCGCGAGGGTTTTTATACTGATCCTGTGCTAGATCTGTGCGGGAGAAACACATGTCTACGTCTCAAACCCAAATCCAAGCTCAGATCCAGGCTCATGTTAATGGAAACGTATCCAGCGTATCCCAGGCGAGGGCGAGGCTTCTAGCCGTGGAAAAGAAGCTGAACGAGATTGTGATCGGTCACGAAGACTATGTTCGCGGTGTAATGCTGGCTCTGGTTGCGAAAGAACACGTTGTTCTGATTAGTCCGCCGGGTACTGCGAAAAGCTTCTTGGCGCATTCTCTAGCTAGGCTTCTAGATGCTAGGTTCTATCGATACCTACTGACTCGGTTCACGGACTACTCCGAGCTCTTTGGCGCGGTCGACATACGTGCGCTGGCGAACGGGGTCTATCAACGTAGGTGGAGCAACATCGTTAACGCTGATATCGTATTTCTCGACGAGATCTTCAAGGCTAACAGCGCGATCCTGAACAGCTTGCTGTCCATGTTGCAGGAGCGGGTGGTCTACGATCCGATGACTGGGGAAACGAGGTCGGTAGCTCTATGGACTTGCATCGGTGCCAGCAACGAGGTTCCGCAAGACGAAGAGTTGCAGGCGCTCTACGACAGGTTCAGCGTTAGGATATTCGGAGACTACCTGAACGACGATGTTGCGATACTGCGAGCGCTGGAAGCTAGGTGGATTCATGCACAGAACCACGTTCAGCTATCGCCGATCGCTAGCATGGAGGACGTGAAGGCGATGCATGAATACGCGCTGAGGATACTGGTCAGCAAGATCAAGCAACTAGACGAGCCGGTATACAAGATTTACCACGTCAACGCGGTACCCTTGCTGAAGTCGTTGAGATCGAAAGGCGTTCTGGTATCAGATAGAACCATAATCGAGAAGTTCCCCAAGCTGTACGCGGCGTACCTAGCGCTGTACGGCGTAACCATTGATAACCTGATGAACGCGGTGTTCGATCTGTTGCCGTACCTAGCAAAGGATCGAAGCCAGCTCGCCGACATCAAGAAGGTCATCGAGGATTCGCTGGGCGAGGTAGCTGAGCTCGCCAACAAGCTGGAGACCGCTAAGAACCTTATCAAGGGCGGGGACTTCAAGAAGGCTATGGAGGTACTCGAAGAGATACTGACGTTCGATGTTGATAGGCTGTCCGAGAAACCGTGGCTGAAACCGCGAGCCGAAGCAATCATCAGGCTTGCTAGGCAGTACTACGACAAGCTCAGCAACATCATTGAGCAACTGAAGAAGTTCGAAAGATCTGTCGAGCTCTGAAATCG
>JAMOOB010000505.1 GCA_027066265.1 Desulfurococcales archaeon | reverse complement strand
AGCCATAGAGCTATACCTAGAGACTCTCAGCGACGAAGAGAAGGAAGAGTTGCTACATCGAAGAGTTGTCGGTATCCAGAGAGTGAGAACCGTTGCCTAAGATAACCCCTATCGATCCCTACAAACTCATCAAGATCCTTAGCAAGGTAGGGTTCAAACCAGTTAGGCAGAGAGGTTCACACATCATACTACTCAACGAGCAAGGGATTAGGATTGTCGTACCCGTGCATCCCGGTAAGAAGGTTAAGCCCGGTCTCGTAAGGATGATAATACGGGAAGCAGGGTTAACGAGGGAGAAGTACTTCGAGTTACTGGAAAGGGATTGCTAGGATTAGTCCTCGTCAACTGGGATCGATAACATCAACATCTTTACGACTATTCGTAGCTCTTAAGAATGGGAGATGCAGCTCGTCGATGAAATTCTGTAGCAATGAGGTTCGTTGTTATGAGGATCGTTGTTGGTTACGGTGCTGGTCGTTTGCTGTGGGAAGCTATTCGAAATGCTAGGCGTAGAATCGTTGCCGTGGTTCCCTACATCCATGGAACCGTGATCGATGCTCTCTGCACTCTTGCTGCGAGAGGTGTCGAGGTAAAGATCGTTACGGATACCAACACGGATCCCCAGACCATCGATGCTTTGAAGAGGTGTGGAATCGTTGTTGGTTACATACCCGATCTACACGCCAAGATATACATCGTCGACGACACCATCTACCTAGGCTCGATCAACCTCACCGACAGCGGACTACACCACAACTTCGAGCTGTTGATAGCTCTACACCCCGAGGATCAGAACCATCGAGAACTCGAAGAGATCGTCGAGAAGATCCTCGAAATCGCAGCACGAGAAACCTAGATCGTGGAAGATATACGTGTTCCGATAGGTACCCATGCTTAGGAGAGAGTTGAAGGAGGAAATCGAACAATTAGGAACAAACGTTTCTGAAACACTTAGAGAAGCATTGGAGGAAGCGAACGCTGGACATAGACTTGAAGAGCTGAAGAAGAAACTCGACGAGGTAAACACTATCCTGAGCAAGATAGACGTTAGAGAGGATAGGGAGGGAAGATGATCGATACGCTTTAGGGCATCACTATTCAACGCTTCTTCGTTGGAAAACAACGCTCGGTAGCTAGCGATGTACGAAGTGCTGAACGCTTTCTGGAAAGAGATTTGTCCAGCGAAGAATGTCTTCGATGGAAGCTGGTGATTTATCGAGATCTCTGCAAGGGATCCGAACTACCTAGAGAACCTGCAATTCGAGTAGAGAACGATGAATAGTTTTCTATCACCTTCTCGAGGACTAGATCTAGGAACTACGCATCTTGGAGTCGATTTCTCTAACTAGCTTCTCTACCTGGTTCAACGCATCTTCAACGTCTTCTCTAGCACACCACCCTTCGTAGAAGCATGTATGCATAGCGTTTGCATGCGCCCAAGCATCGCTAATCCACCTCCCCAATTCTTTGGCGAGCCTCCTCTTGTATTCCCAGAGCTCTCCATGGCTAGATAGTCTTCTCCCCTCCCTCCAGTAGGCGTAAGCCTTGATTGCTAGAGCTGCTGCACCCCAAACCTTCTCAGCTGCTTGCCTAACGTTACCTTTGTCAAGCTCTTCGCGAGCTTCTCTCAATAGCTCCTTCGCAACCTCGATATACTCCAACGCTCTATCCTTCGGGTCGAGACCTTGGCTCAGCAACTCGATAAGGTACTCATCGATGCTCACTCCAAGCTTCTCCGCCTCTTCTCGTACACGCTTAGCGATCCTACCACGCACAACGACAACTAGATCCAAACACAGCCACCAGCTAGAGATACACATCGCTAGGAGATAAACCATTCCACCAAGCAATTCACTCATCGCCAAAGAGAGTCGAGGACTGTGAAGAGGTTGTCGAAACCATTGACGGGCAACGACTAAAGTATTTGCATTGCCTACTCCATGCAGAGACCTATCCCGATCAAGGATCTCGATGCCCACGACCACGCCTCTGCATTCATGAAGGATCTCGATCTCCGTAACGTAATTAGCTTCGCTACGCTGGTTGGAGACGGTGATGAGTGGGTAGAGTACCTGAAACGTGATGAGAGGAGCGGCGCTGATCATCGAGTATCAGCAACCGTGTCGAGAATCAACGAAAAGTTGATGAAAAGGTGGTTCCGTGGCTAAGCAGAGCTCTGTGTGTATTGCCGGTAGCTAGATTTACGTGCTTGCTCTAGAGCATCGATGGGGTGCGTTCCGTGATCGTTATCGAGGGCTGCAATGTTGGTCCGTTTAGGGAGCTACGTATCGAGGTACCTAAGATCGCTGTCGTGTGTGGTGCATCTGGGTCTGGGAAGAGCTATCTTCTTAAGCTCGTCTATGCTCTGATTCGTGCTCTGAACGATTGCAGACTTAAGGGTAGTCGTAGCGGTAAGGACTACGTCGATGCTTTGCTATCGGTATCGAGATCGATGTTCATAGAGATACCTAGGCACTCGGCAGGCTATGCACGGATCTCGTTAGAGGTGGATGGCAACAGGTTAGAGGTTGCGTACTCTGTGAATCAGCGGGAACCCTTCGTATGTACCGAGACAACGCTTCTACACAGCGCTCAGGGTCTCTATACGCTTCTGCTATCCGAGGATAGGCTGGTTGCGCATCGGTACCTCTACACATTCGTGTTCCAAGTACTCAGGGAGATCCTGCTAGGAATCGCTTACCATACCATTACGTTCTTAGAACAGTTCGAGCGAGTGGTTATCGAGAGGAACGTTGATGAACTCCGCAACCTCGTTGAGGCAGTTCAGCGAAGGTTATCGTCCGAAGCTCTGCGATTGTTTCGACAGATACCTAGGAACGTTCTGGAGCTAAGCCTAGAGATTATTGCGTGTCATCTCGCTTGGGATACCGTTCGCGACGTAGGTGCTCGTGTGAGTAGGATTCTCGAAGGTCTTGGGCTCGGTCGTCTCAACGTTGTTGAGAGCGAGAGCGGTGGTATCTACCTAGCTAAGGCAGTCTACGAGCATCCAACGGGGTACAGAATCGATGTGGAGAGAGCTCCGGAAGCGATCGCGAATCTGTGGATGGTGTTGCTACCGATAGCGAGCTTCGTGGATCGTTATCCAGGGATCAAGATCGTGCTTCTAGACCACGTAGAGATGCACTCAACGCCGCCGATAACTAGGTACCTCCTCAACGCTGTGCTTAGCTACGCTAAGGAGAGGAACGATACGTACCTCCTAGTATCGGTGCACAACATCGATACCCTAACCCTCGTATCCGCAGCTGTTAGGGATCTCTTCGGATCCCGGGTTAGCGAGTACGTAGCTGCATACGAACTTCTTCCCGAGGGAATCGTTCGAAGGCTAGAGGTAGATCCTAGGCTAGGCATCGAGACCCCGAAGTACCTAAAGGACTACATGTCGATGCTCGTAGACACCGCATCCATCTAGTGCTCTGCTCCACGGGATCTGTATGGAGCTCGTGATCGTTGACGTTGCTAACGTTGGGTACGGTCTCAGCAAGGAGGAGATCTCCGAGAGACTCGCTACGTATCTACGTACGAAGCTTGCGAAGAAGGTCGTTGAGGCGCTGATCAACGGGATCACGCTCTTCGTAGTCGTTCCGCTCACCGACGAAGGAACGAGCCACCTGTTCCAATCCGTTCTATCATTCGTCGAGAGGGTTATCGAAGAGCTTCGAGACCTAATCAAGCAGAGGAGGTTCAACGAAATACGTAGCACCGTACTTGGGTCGAAATACGTTGGTCAAGAAGCGATTGCGTTCGCGTTCCAGAGCTCGCAACTACGTCGATGCGTTGCTGAAGTTGATCGCTACGTGGTGTTGAAGGAGATCCGAGCTCCTAGGGAAGCAGAGAACATCGTGAAGTTCTACAAGAATAGAGGGTATAAGATCGATGAGGATGTGGTTAGGTACGTAATTCTATGCATAGAGAAGCTAGGTCTCGGAGAACGTACCGTGGTTAGCATAGAGTTCGTTACGCGTGAAAAACATGGAGAGCTGTGTAGAGATCTCGAGAACAAGGATCTCATAGAAAACCTCCTGCGAATGAGGGGTAGAAGCGTGGTGGTGACTAGGTCTAGATGCAATACATTGCCGTGAGCTACCGAGTACTCCACGCTCCGAAACGTGTATCGATACATGGCCCTCGCTACCCGATAGAACGTTGCCTAGCCTACGTAGATCGGTCTAAGCATTGCTATCCACGTGCTCCATGGACTCGATGATGTTTTGTACACGTGTTTCGTGTATGTATATCCGTGTTCGGTGGATATAAACCCTCTCCAAATGAATCTTCTCGGTGTCTCCATGTCGATGATCCCGCTAGATACATCGATGAAGATCGGGAGGGATATCGAAGCGTTCTGTTTGGGAAACTCGTGGCTATACAACCTCGTTCCCGGTATCAGGATATACCTCGTATCTCCCGAGACCATGGATAGGGTATGTCCACCCGAGCGATGCCGTGCCATCTCCATGGATAGGCTTGGTCGTGTTAGGGAGCTTACCTCGCTATTCCTAGAACATCCAAGCATCGAGAACCTAGATAGGTTGTTCAGAGAGCTGGATTCGTTGAGTAGCTATATCAAGGCTCTCGGCTGCTTCGTTGCTCGAAGAGCTACGGATCTCGACGTAGAGCTTCCAGCCATCTTCATCGCGCCGGAGAGAGTTTGGGAAGCAAGCGAAAGGATCGCTCCTAGGCTAGGCATCGATGTGGAGAAGGTGTTTAGGTACGTTATGAGGAGCATCGTATCCCACGAACTTAGCCACGCAGTTACGTGGAGCCTAAGCGATGGAGCTACCTACGATCTCTACGGGAAAGAGATCTACGTGAGGTTGCTAGAGGAATGCGTAGCACAGCTCGCAGCCTACCTAAACCAACCTAGGGAAGATCCCTACACCTACACGATGGTGATAGACCTGCTGAGCAGAGACACATCGATAGAGTACAACCTGTGGAGAACAGCCCTACCCTACATCCATACGCCGGACCTCCTCCACATATTCATACACATGTATACGAACCTCGTAGCCGGAAAACCACTGAGAACAACCATCGTAATC
>JAMOOB010000504.1 GCA_027066265.1 Desulfurococcales archaeon | reverse complement strand
TATCATAGCTAGGTACCCAGTCACTAAGTGCTACTGCATTAACTGCGCAATATTCTACGGAATCATCAAGGTTAGACCCGAACACGAGAGAAAGAAGCACGTACCGCTGCAATCACTCAAGTAAACGCAACGCTTTTCCAACCCTCAGAAATCTCTGTATTACCGTTGCTCCGCATAGGATAGCCATTACAAAGCCTAGGATGTTCATGTAGTTCCTCATCCCTAGAGCTCCCAGCATCGATAGTATCAGGAACAGGATTGCTCGATCGCTTCTCTCGAGAATACCGTGCCCCTCCATCTTTACGCCTCTAAGCTCTCCCAAAGCTCTTAGATAGCTCGTTAAGTAGCTGAACGCAAGGATAAGCATAGCTATGTAGGGATCGAGTCCTAGAATGGATAGAGCTATCAGGTATAGGAACTCCTGCAATCTATCCGTAAACGAATCCAGAAACGCTCCGAATCTAGAAACTCTATTCAAAGCTCGCGCAACAGCACCGTCCAACGCATCGAGGAGGCTAGACAACACAATCAGTACGGGTACGAGTCCGCGAGCTAGGTACGCTGATGGAATGCATAGAATGGCTGCAACGAGCCCCATCAACGTAAGCACGTTCGGATCGATCTTCGCAGCGATGAATCCTCGCGCAAGGCTTTCTACCAACGGTGTAAGCTTCGATCTAAATCTTGATAGCACTCCGATCCCCCGTAGCTAGGTCTTCCGAGACGTATGTAATAACCTACCTAGGTGCAAGTCTATATATAGCTCTCCAACGAACGTGACTCTAGTGGATGGGGAGGAATCCGGGAACTGACCAAGTGATGAAAGGTCTGTATTCCGACGCTACCCCTCGTAGAGGGGGTGGTGAAGGTCGTCGAGCGTAGGAGGAGCATATACCTAGCTATATACGATCCCCGCACCCTGGTTAAGATCAAGACCTTCTTGGAGGAGCTAGGTTTGAAACCCAAGGGTATCGAGTTCAATGCTCGAAAGATTGTGGGGATAGTTCTGTGCGATGATAGGGGTCTCGAGTATCTCAAGAACATGGGTATCGAGATCGAGGGCTACGCAATCGATGTAGATAACGAACCTAGGTGTGCAGCTCTTCGTGCTCTAGCACTATCGCTGAACGTCGATCCCGATGATGGTGTTGCTATCGTGGGGGTCGATCTAGGGGAGAGGATTGGCGTAGCCGTGATCCTCAACGGTAAGCTTGTCGTAGCCAAGAGTTTCAGGAATGCTGAACTTGCTCTGGAACTCCTTAGCTTGGTAGCTAGGTGCTACGGCTGCAAGAAGATCGTGCGCATCGGGATTCCTAGGAAGGAGGATCCAAGCTACGAGAAGTTCATCGATAGAGTTGTTGCGTTGCTAAGCGATTCGATAGAGCTTGAACTCGTTCCAGAGGTCGGTACCTCTACCATGGGTACGCTGATCGAGGTTCCGGAGAAGCTCGATAGAGATTCCTTGGCGGCGATAAACATAGCGTTAGCTAGATCGCGTGGTTAGCTAGGGATATAGAGGCGAGGTAGGGAGGTCTACGACGAAGGTGTGTAGCGTTGACGTTCTCGACGGCTAGGATCGAGCTTCCGAAGAACAAGATGCTTAGAATCATGGGGCCTGCCAACGTATGCGTTGAGCAGGGCAAGGTTAGGATCCTCGGCATAGAGTTCGGTGAACGATCGAGATTCATCATACATCGCTTCCGTAGCTACGTAATCCGTGCCGTAGAGCCCAGCATAATCAGCGTAGTGCTGGGTACGGGTGGCGTTATCGAGGAGCCGGGAGAAGGTGAGGAGGTTATCGATGTATGGGAAAGCATTGCTGAGAAGATAGTGAGTACCGGAAACTTCGTAGCGATGGTTGTAGGACCCGTCGATAGCGGTAAAACATCGTTCTCTACGTTGCTAGCCAACGTATCGCTCGATAAAGGGCTCAGGGTTGGTATAGTGGATGCAGACGTTGGTCAGGGAGATCTCGCTCCACCGGGTTTCGTAGCTGCTAAGATACTCGATAGAAAGGTTCTGTGGCTACGAGAGCTTAGAGGCGATCGAGCTAAGTTCGTGGGCTTCATAACGCCTAGCATTCCTCAGGCCGGTAGTAGGCTCTTGACGGCGATCTCGCAACTCGTCGAAGAACTTAGATCCGATGGTTGTCGAGCAATCGTTGTGAATACCGATGGATGGGTACACGGTCTCCAAGCGATAGAGATGAAGCTAGATATAGCGCTTGCTATAGGTGCTACACACGTAGTTGTACTAGACGAGGATGTGTGCACAAGGTTCAAGGAATCGTTGGGTGGACGCGTAGAGGTTGTATGCGCTCCGAGACCCAAGGTTGTTAGGGAACGTAATAGAGTTGATAGGAGAATGCTTAGGAGACACCACTACATGTCGTTCTTCCACAACGCTAAGAAGCGATGCGTAGATCTTTCGAACATAATCGTCGTAGGATCGTGTCTACTCAGCGGAAAACCGGTAGAGGTACAGATACCGTACACGCGCGCAAGGATATACCGCGTCGTGGATCACGATGATTGCATCGTTGTGTATGCTAGTACGGATCTTCCACCCGATGTACTTGCGAAGCTACGGGAATCTCTAGGCAAGGAGGTGGTGGTCGTGACTCCCAGCAGTGTGAAGGGATTGCTAGCTGCAGTACTAGACAGGAATCTGAAGGTTGTGGCTCCAGCCTTGATAGAATCCCTAGATCTATCCAGCAACAAGATATGTATGCTAACCGAGTACGAAGGAGAAGTCGGTGGAATCGTTGTTGGTAGGATAAAGCTTAGCGAGAACTGGGACGAGATAACGAAGCTTCCTCGATGCCCGATCTAGCTCGTTCGTAGAGAGCAAAGAGTTTCTTTAGGAATCTAAACCCGGCTCTACGGTATCGAGGCTATGCATGGAGAACGTTGGTGGAGGCCAGCGTTCTCGATCGGATTCGTACTCCACTCCTGTGCATGGGGTATGTACTTCGCAGCTACGAGACCCCTCATATCCAAAGTCTTGGGAGGTGGTTCGGCAGCCTTAATGATTCTCGTAGGTATAGAGTGGATCGCGGCGATCTTCGCAATCGCTGGAGGATACGTAGCGGATAGATTCGGTAGAAGGTTCGTGACTTCGCTAGGCTTGGTAGGGTTCCTAGGATTCGTAGGAATGAGTTTCTCGAAGAACGTGATGCACTTCCTGCTCTACGCCTTCGTAGCATCGGTATCGTGGGGCTTTACATGGCCTTCGGTAGTGTCTCCCACGGTTCTCTCGGAACGAACAGCTTCAGAGTATGGTCGTGCAACCGTAGGCGCTCCGCTTGGATGGGGTATCGGATCCGTGATGACGGGGATGCTAGCGAACGATCTTGGGTTCGACGGGTGTCTCCTACTAGCTGGATTCCTCTACCTATGCGCCTACGCCATCTTTACAGCGTTCTACCCACGTACATCCGCCGAAGCAAGCTCTTTGCGAAGCACTGAAGTTCTGCGACTCGTAGCTAAGATCGCTAGGATCAGCGTAGCTCTGACAACGATCACTGCCGGTGTCGAGCTCGGGCTAAACATATACGCACTCCGTCTCTACGAAATCGTTCTCCAAACCTTCCCCACGACCTACGCAAACCTTGCCTACGGCTTGCTGTACGGAGGAATACCGTGCTTCCTCGGATCCCCAGCCAAACTCATCGCAGCCAAGATCGCGGAGAGAATGGGGTACGACGAGTTCGCATCCATGGTAGGCATCGCCTACGCAATCACGTTCCTAGCTATGTGGTTCGCACCACGTATGCTCTTCATCGTGTTGTGGTGCTTGCCCCTCTACCCATGTCTAGACATAGCTGCTTACAGCATGGTGACGAGTAGAGCACCCACGGAACTGAAAGCGTTCAGTGCTGGTGCAGTGCTCACATCAATGAGCGTAGGAGGAGGTTTGGTAGCGTTGACGAGCCCCATCGTAGCTAGCCTAGGCGATTTCGTCGGGATCCTAGTGTCCATAGCTCTACTCACGATCTCGACGATGTTGATCGCGGTACCCAAGATCCTAGAGTAGTACCTACGTCGAGAACCCAAGGCTTTTTACCAATGCGAAGGTTCCTGGATTCGGGGTTCGCACGTGGATCTTAGAAAGTTCGCGGAGTCCATGGACACCGTGGATCTAGGAATCGTTTCTAGAGAGCTAGAACTCGTTGAACGAGGATTGGTGCTCGAAGAGCAGGGCAAGACTCTTAGGTTTCGCGTTCGTGGTGCCGAACATCTCGAATGCATTGCTGGAGTACTGAATACGCGTAGCAAGCTCTATCGATTGCTGGGCGTCGATAGGGATGTCGATGCTTATCGAAGGATTCTCGAAGCCGTTGAAAAGCCTGCGAAAGCTAAGGAAACGAACTTCGATATGAAGGAGATCGAGGTAGATCTCCTAAAGCTTCCCTTCATCAAGTTCTTTCCACGCGATGGTGGTCTCTACGCAACGAGTTGCATATACATTGCATGTCTAGAGAATTCCTGCAACGCATCGATTCACCGAACCATGGTCGTCGATAGGCGAAGCTTGGTAGCACGAATCGTTCCCAGACATCTGCACTACATCGTTGAGCAGAACCGTAGCAAGGGAATGGAGACGAAGATCGCGATAGCTATCGGAGCTCCTCCAGCAGCTCTTCTCGCTGCAGCTACCTCGCCACCCTTCGGAGTTTTCGAGATGAACGTAGCTACATCGATCGATCCCGAGCTAAGGATAGCGTACACACCTAGGTACGGACTACCCGTACCCATGCCGAGCGCCGTAGTGATCGAGGGACGTATAACGATGGAGCTCGTAGATGAAGGTCCTTTCGTCGATATACTCGCTCTATACGATCGCGTACGTAGACAGCCGCTGATCAAGGTGGATGCTCTGTACGTAGACGAATCCCAGCTGTTCCACGTAGTGATACCCAGCGGTTCGGAGCATAGATTGCTACAGAGCTTCTATCGCGAAGCATTGGTATGGCAAAGCGTTTCCAAGGTAGTGCCCCGAGTCCACAAGGTTAGGTTCACGCGGGGAAGCGGATCATGGCTACACGCAGTGGTCTCGATAACCAAGGCACACGAAGGAGATGGAAAGAACGCAATCCTCGCAACCTTCGCAGCGCATCCAAGCCTCAAACTCGTGGTTGTAGTCGACGAAGATATAGATCCCGATAACATCGACGAGGTTGAGTGGGCTATAGCCACCAGGTTCCAGGGAGATAGAGACCTCGTCGTAATTCCACGAGCTAGATGCTCAACCCTAGACCCCAGCTCGGAGGATGGGCTCTGCACCAAGATAGGGATCGACGCCACGAAACCACTGCACGGAGGAGAGATGTTTGAACGTGTAAGAATGGGAACGAGATGAAGATTCGTTGAATTGTATACCTACGAGATAAAGCAATAGTATTCTAACGCAACGTTTTTTCTTGAGTAAGTACAGCTCTCTTGGGTATCGTTATGTTAAGAATTCTTATGCGGAAAGCTATTGCTGCATCTACGATCTTGATGCTTGTAGTTATTGGATCTCTCAGTACATGGCTTGCTCTATTCGTAAATGATTGGAACAGAACGAGTTCGAAGATGCCTAAGATAATCGATGATCTCTTTGCCAAGGATACGTTAGCTAGATATCTATCGAAGCTTAGGAGCATTATTAAGGATGTTGAAGGTCTTTACCTATCTACGTTGGCTGGTAGATGGATTGATGTCTCGATCGTTGCAAGAGTTTTCCGTGGTTTGCCTAGCTATGGTCTTCATGCCTATGCGTTCTGTGACGGTAGATGGGTTGAGTTGCCGATCAAGGTATTCGATCGATGCGATAAAATCGTTTACGGAGATCGATACCTAGAACTATGCTTCGTGAACACATCAATCGATGAAGATACGAGGGTATTGATAAAGCTACCACCATGCATACCACAGCAAGCAAACTTAAACAGTTCAAACCTCCCAATAGCCATGTACAATGCAATCGTTGCAACAATAAAGCTAAAGATCGTAATCGTAACGTCTTCACCAAGACCTAGCCCAATTCCTTTAGGATTAGTGTCGATGCGTCGAGAAGTCGTACTGTATCTGTATGTCGTGAATAATCCAAGGATCCCCAACCCATGGGTAGAAAGAACAAGATTTCAATCGAATGTAATTGAACGGGACTATGTTCTGTGGGGAACGCAGAAATTTGTAGAGGCATTGATTAAGTATCTGAAACCACGAGTGGATCTATCCAATGTAGTTGATCTGTATGGAAGGAGTCTCGTAGATAATGCGAAGACGAAGATAGATATTCTAGGCGTAACGTTCATACCTCCTCCAAAGAGAAGAATCATCCTTCCAAACCTGATAGACTTCATACGACCATACCCTGTTAGCGGCAAGATTGTGATAGGTAGGACGGGGTCGAATGAAAACCATGGAACGTTGATGAGCGCTTCGATGAGTTGGTACGATAAGGGATGGATAAAGGTTGCGGCTTACAACTATTCCTTTGGAGCTGGAGAGTACGAACATCCTAAGGATACGATTCTCGAGATCGGTATGAGGTTCATGATAGCTAAGATCCGTGGTCACGATCATGGACCTCCGAGAGCGTTGAGTATACGTTCCTACACCTCATCGGAATGGTGGCGTTCCCTATGTAGCATTAGATTCACGTTCTACGTCAACGATACGCCGATGTATTCAGAAACCTACTTCAGTGTACGCGATCAGTTCGACGCATTGTTCATCGTACCTCGCGATATACTGCGAGACCTACAGGCATCTGGTCGATACAAACCCAACGATGATGTGAAGCTCGTCGTTGAGATGAGTCCGGCATGCACTGGCGAATGGATGTACGTTACTCCACACATCTACGTATTGAGGTACGTACCGTTGAGAGGACTCGACAAAGAATCTTTGAAGAGGTACGTTGTCGAGATAGAGCATATCAAGGAGCTAAGCAATTCTTCGAGACTCGAAGCGGAATTCGAACTCGTTTCACGAGGACCATTATCGCTACGTACGTGGGTATGGACGATGTCCATACCATTGATAGAAGCTGCGTACTTAGTTAATCAACCTCTTGAAGATGATGTTGAACTAAAGGTCAACTTGTCGATCACAGCCTACACCGAGACCTACTACGAAGGTATTGAGAATGCTAACGTTGCTGTAGCGCTATGCTTTGCATTGTACTGTTGGGGACCCGTATTCGTACCGATACAGTATCCAAGAGGTTCACTTCCAGCACTTGTAAAAATATACAACTACTCGATAAACATACCCATACCTAGATGGATGGCAACCTTCCCATTACTACTCAAACTCTACGGTGCAGTACCACTACGAGTATACGTAGAGTTGCTAGGTGCAGAGAGCGTGCAGCATCGTAGCAAGGTCAAGGTTTTCCTAAGCATGCGATTCGGATACACAAAGATGAAGTTCTTAGTAAGACCTTTGCTGTATGTACCAGAACTCGATTGCATATCCTCGGGCTACAGCTACGATGCTCATTCGCAGGATTGGCACAAGCTATGTCATCTCGTAACTCATGCAACTTTAAAGGGTGCTACGTTAAAGGTAATCCCGATTACTGCATCGGAACCCTACGATTGGAGTGCTCTAACATTGAGTAGAATACGATATCCACTACGAACACGTGCACAACCAGCTTACCTACTAATGGTGATGGTGCTTGATCATAAAACTGAGGATGTAGGTTCGTCGGAGGTTTCGCATATAGCATTCATGTACGATTTCGTGGTACCGGAGAAGCTTGAGAAGAACATCGATCTAGAGGATGTTGAGAGAGTTCATCCAAGGCACTTATCATCTCTCGAAGGATCTAGAATTGTTGTGTGTACTCCTTACGAAGTAGTGATGCATTCTAGCGATGTTGCATTCATCGTGCCTAAAAAGAAACTTAACTACGGTAACTACATTCAATTACACGTATATGGTTATAGACCTTACTACGTTGGTGTCGATCCAAACATAACCACGTCGCTAGCTACAGCCTCAGTTGCTCTGAGCGTATTCTCACTTATACTACCTAATCCGTACAGCGTAGTCGCTGGAATCATCGCAATATGTCTATCTATGGCAGGAATTGTTGAACTATCAGTATCGAACATAGATATAGAATTCGAGGATCTTGATCCTTACCTCAAGAATGCATATCATATTCTAAGAATTGAAGGTGGTGGATTAAGAGATGCATTCTTGTATAGAGAAACTCTAAGACTCTTGATGAGCGTAAAGCTAGACTATTTCGTTACAAAGAAGCAAGAATCGACTCTTGTGACTAAGCTGTATCTGTATTGTCTCGTTAAGAGCGATCCTTACAAGCCTGGTGCTTGGTATCGTTACACGATTTCTATGGAGACTGATTTAAGGTACATGTTCTCGGGTAGTTCTTAGCGTATTGATTATCATAACCATTTTAACTGTTTTATTTCTGTGCGATTCTTTGTAGCGTAGGTGTTGTGTTTGTATCTATCTCGTTGGGAAGAGCGTGCGTTGAGTGGTGAGTTTGGTGAGGCGTTGGCGGTAGCTATGAAGGTGTTGGTGGAGGTTGGTGAAGCTCTTGGTGCAGAGCGTTTGATTCCTGTTAGTCATGCTCATGTTTCTGGGATCTCGATATTCAACATAGGGGTTTCCGGTGTTGAGCTTCTCGAGAAGCTTGTTTCGATGAATGCTCGTGTTCGTGTGTATACGACTGCGAACCCCTACTCCATGGCTATAGAGATTCCGCAGTTCTTTGATGAGAAGATCGTTGCTCTTCAACGACGTGTTGTTGAGCTGCTTACGGCTATGGGTATCGATGAGAGTAGCTTTACGTGTATACCCTACGCACTTCGTAGACCAGGATACGGAGAACACCTTGCATGGGCAGAATCGAGCGCTGTCATCTACGCGAACAGCGTTCTTGGTGCTAGAACCAATAGGGAGGGTGGAATCGTAGCGCTTCTCGCTGGTATCGCTGGTCGAACGTATGAAGCTGGTATGCATCTCGATGAGAATCGTAGACCGAGCCTAAGGATCTTGGTAGAGGTTCCAGCAACAAGTATATGGATCGCAAGCGCGATCGGTCTATACGTAGGCTCGGTATCGAAGGATATTCCATTCGTATCGATGGGAATAGATAGGGATCCCGTAGCAGCTAGACTCTACTTAAAGAACTTCCTAGCATCCGTAGCAACAACTTCGTCTCTACCAATGGTTTTCATCGAGAACGTTACTCCGGAACGAATCGATGAGAAGGAATTGGCTAGCCTAGAACGTGTATCGATAGATCGTAAGGAGATCGAGAACTACATCGAGGAACGATGCTCTTCAACGCTCTTACTAGGGTGCCCGCATCTCGATCTCGATGAGGTTAGGTACGTACTTCGAAAACTCTTGACGAACGAGGTCTCCAAGTTCTTCAACCACGTAATGATTTTCGTACCTCGTAGATTCGAGGTTAGCGACGATGTTAGGAACCTAATCATCGAGCTGAAGAGGAGGGGATTAGAAGTAGCTCTGTTTAGAGGTTGCTGTCCAGTGGTAACGGATCTCCGAAACGTAGTGGTAGAACCTCTAGCTACCGTGCATGGTAAGGCTAGGCACTACATACCTAAGCTAGCGGGGGTACCATGTTGTCTAGTGAACGCGTTGTAGAGGTAAAGGTTCGTAGGGTCAGTGGTTACGCTCGTGGTGAGGTAGTGAAGGTGTGGAGACTATCGTTTCTAGGCGATGTAGATCCCGAAACGGGTCGTCTACGCGAATCCGGGAAGAGTATCGATGGAAAGATCCTCGTCGTGCACAGCTTTCGTGGAAGCACGGTGGGTACCTACGTGATCTACGCACTTGCATCGCGAAAACGTGCTCCGAACGCTATCGTCTCCGTGAACCCGGATCCCGTGGTAATAGCTGGGTGCATACTTGGGGGAATACCCTTCGCCTACGGATTACCGGAAGAGATCTACGAACTCCTTGAGGATTGCGACGTCCTCGAGCTACGTCCACCCAACACTGTGGTGGTGAGGAAGAGATGCCGTTGATAGTTCTCGAAGGTATCGATGGATGTGGAAAGACGAGCGTTGCACTCAAGCTTATCGAGAAGCTTAGCTCCGTAGGGTTCCCCGCCGTATATACGCGAGAACCCTTCAACCGCAATCTAGTCGAAGAACTCCTCGCAAGGTTTAGCGGTAGCATTCGAGATCTAGCTGAAGTAGCTACGATGCTCATCGATCGAGTACTTCACGTAGAGAACGTTCTGAAGAACCTCGTTCAGCACTACGTAGTGATCTGTGATCGCTACCACTACTCCACGATCGCTTACCAGGGAGCTCTCGGCTACGACATCGATCTACTCCTACGATTGGTAGATCTGTTCCCGAAACCCGATCTAGCCATATACCTAAGGATAGATGTCGATACCGCTATGAAGAGAATCGCTTCGAGAGAAGGAAAGATCTCGATCTTCGAAGAACGTTGGAGGTTGGAACGAGCTATCGAGATCTTTGACGAGCTTGCGAATCGTGGGTACCTAGTTACGGTGGATGCTACGCAACCCCTACCCACGGTAGTGAGCGAGTGCGCAAAGCTCGTTCTACGAAAGCTACGCGCAGCGATGCTTACTCAGCACGGATCTGAACGCTAATGTGCTAACGCTTCCTCTCCTGACCCATTGCCTTCCTAAGCCTTATCATGTCCTTGATCCTCTCGGCACGCTCAATTGCATCGAGCCAGTACACGGCTATTCTAGCAGCTTCATCTAGACCCATTTCGTTCCTCTTAACGGCATTGATTAGCTGAATCAGTGCACTGCAAGCGGTTTTCTCGAGTTCGGATAGCGTCGATATGACGCTGGCTTCGGCAACCTCTTCCTCGCTCTTAGCTATGAATACCCTTCCATGTATGGGGCACAGAACTTCGCCGCTAGGTAATCTGAAGAGAGGTGCGTTGCATATGGGGCACGTCTCTGCCAACATCGTTGCTCCAGCGCGGAGTAGCTCAGTCATCTTTCGAATAGCAGCGTTCCTCTCATCCTCCTGAGCCATGTTCGTCACCTACGAGATCCTCTACTCCAGCCCTATATCTCCAATCTCCGCAACTACGAATCTGCTAGAGTTAAGAAGGTGTAGCATGCATCGATGTGCGGTGCAGGTATGGTTCTGCATCCATACGTAGTGCTAGCAATGCTCTACGTCGCGACGATCGTGAGCGTATGGATGCTGTACCGAGCGAAGGGATTCGAGGTAGAGGAACGAGGATACAGAACTCCTTCGCTAGTATCTCCAAGCGTAGAGATCGTGAAGCTCGTTGCTAGGGAATGTATAAAGTGTAGAGCTACGATCGTAGCGATAGCATCCTTCCTAACCCTCTCACTGCTAACGGCTTCCACCGTTAGCTACGCAGCGCTAAGCACCGAGATAACGTTCAGACCATCGATCGAGTTCAGCGAGCTAGGGATCTCAAAAAGTATGTCTCTCGACGAAGTATTCGAAACGGCTAAGAACTTCGATCTCGTTGCGCTACAGATATACAGCTACATCGAGATCTATAACCGTAGCATTCTACCCCTAGCCTTGGCATGCAACGCAAGGATTCCTCAGCTACAGGACGTGTGTAGATGCGTTGCGCAGAACCGTATCGTAGTTCACGAAACCTTTCCATATCCATCGATATCCATAGCTAATCAATCCTTCGATGTGTGTAGGCTCAATCTGTCAGAGCTACTATCGATAGAGTTCCTTCCAGGGATATACTTCGTTCATAGCGTAGGTGTCGTAGGTACGTACAGCGTTAAGGTGAGTACCCCAGAGCAACTAATTATCATTCCACTCGATCGCGGAATCGTAGCCGAGCTATGCAAAGAAACCTGCGTCTACAAAGTGCTTGCTCTGAACATCGTTGGTAGGAAAGGTTTGGAGAAGTTCGAGGATTTCGATATCGTTGCCTATCCAAGGAATTCGAAGATCGTTGTGATGGGGAGGGGTTTCGTACCTACGATGCAGTGCTTGGTATCGATAGCCCTATCCATAGCGATGTCGTTGATACTCACGCTACCGCTGTCCAGCGCTTTCATAGAGCGAGTACGTAGTCTATACACATCGCTTCTCCTCCAAGGAGTTTCGAAGGATATCGTTACGATTGCTAGCGGACTAGGTATGTGGTTGACAGCCATAGCTTTCCTACCCCTAGACCTAGCGATACTGTTGCCCATGGGCACGCTCTCCAGCACGATGGGTTTGATAACCTACGTTCTCGCAGCCACCATGCTGAGCATCTACGTATCTAAGACCTTGTCGAGGCAGGCACCCATAGCGCAGCCAGAGATCCTTAGCTTTACTGCTAGCGTAGTCCTACCCACGAAGCTCGAGGAGCTGGATAACGTTGTCGAATGTCTACGTAGATACGTAGAGCGAGACGATTTCCTAGAGCTTAGCGAAATCGAGAAACTTCCCCTAGACGGTAGGAAACTCGTTAGGATAGAGATGCTCTACCGACGAGCGATGGCTGTGTTGGTATCCGTAGAGATAGAGTTTGTGCAGGTAGAGGAAGGTGTTGAGGCTACGCTACGCGTAGACGTATGGAGCCTAGAGGAACTCGATAAGAGACGTACGCAGAGCATAGCTCTGCTCGGATTATCGAAGATCGTTGGTGCTCTACGATGCTGTTCCTCGATGTAGCGAGGATATCCATGAGTTTGCTACCTAGCTGTAGGGGGACGTACTACGCATTAGCGTTCTCGACAACGTTGTCGATCTACGTAGCTACGTACCCCTACGAAACCGTTGCGTTGCTAAGCCTAGTCCTCACGATCTTGGGGGTTCTATCCGTTGACTACGCCGATAGAACCACCGTTAACCAGCTCATCGAAGGCTTCACGATCTGCGGCGCTAGGCCTAGGTACGTGCTGTTCGCGGTGGTGCTCCTAACGATCGTAAAGTGCTTGATCCTCTCGATTCCTCCATCGATAGTCCTCGCCGTTTCTGGACTAGAGGAAGGGTTGATCAACCCTCTATTAGCTGTAGCCGTGGGCGTAGCTACGGCTCTGTACGAGGTGAGGAAACGCTATGCCTAGAGACGTAGTTGTGCTCCTACGCGATGTATGGAAGACGTACCACACTAAGTGGGGCGTTGTACATGCGTTGAAGGGGGTAGACCTAGTGATCCATCGTGGAGAGATCGTGGGTATACACGGTCCTAGCGGAGCCGGAAAAACCACGCTATTGAAAATCATTGCTGGTCTCGAGAAGCCCGATCGTGGAGACGTGATTGTGGAGGGATACAACGTGTGTATGCTCGACGAGAATGCGCTTGCTATGCTTAGGAATAGCGTAGTTGGTTTCATTCCTCAGGACTACGGATTGATAGAGGAGCTCACCGTTATCGAAAACGTTGAGCTTCCACTACTGCTAGCGGGAATGGATAGGAATGAACGTAGGAAACGCGTTATGGAGCTCCTCGAATACATTGGGTTAGCCGATAAAGCTAAGCAGAAGGTGAAGTATCTAAGCGGTGGTGAGAAGCAGAGAGTTGCAATCGCTCGAGCTCTATCCAATACACCAAGCGTTCTGCTCGCCGATGAACCTACGGCGAACCTTGATTGGGAGAACGCTAGGAAGGTTCTCGAGCTTTTCCAGAGGATTAGTCGGGATTTCGATACAACCATACTCGTAGTATCGCACGATCCGCGCGTCATGGAGTATGTGCATAGGAGGTACGAGCTTAGGGATGGAAAACTCTATCCCGTGCTAAGCTAGTAGCGCTACGAGGATACTGTTCAACGCTACCCCTAAGCCGCAGCCCAGCAACACGAAGGTGCTGAACACAATCGTTTTCTCGTGGAGCTCGACCCCGAGCTTCAGCACGATGCTCTTCACTACGTAGGCTACGAGAGCTGCTATACCTACGTCTGGAGGAATGCACGTACCTACGATGAGTGGAAGGAACGGTATACCAAACCTCTGAGAAAGGATGAGGAGTAGTATTGCTAGGACGAAGCCTAGCGCCACGATCTGGGGATATAGAGCTTCGCTTCTACCGCTGTATATCGTCGCCATCCACACGATGGTTGGTATCCATCGATGCATGGGCATCTGAGGCGAATCGAATCCGTAGAGGTTCACGAGTAGGTTGCCGTAGATGTAGGTAGGTATGGAGCCCAGAGCTATTCCTAGGCATAGCAATGCGAATGCTTTCGATACCGATGCTCGGCAAGCTCTGCACAACCTTGCTAAGTTCATCGACGTACCTCCGATTACTTGAGGCATCGGTATCCCGGTGAAGGGGTCTAGAGCAGCGTAGGTAGCTACGTCGCTACACCTCGATGCTACGAGTATCGATGTAGCTAGCGGTAGAACTGCTTGCGAACCCATACCGACCTCGCCAACGATCCTCAGGTTCACGAGGACTAGAACTAGATGTATCGGAACGATGATCGCAGCTATGGAGAGGAGCTTGGGTATCGGGATCCGGGAGATGGAGAGAGCTACGAGAACCATGGAGGCTACGAGTAGGGTTCCCATGGTAGCGGCGAACCGTTCGTACCTAGCCATCGCTAAGAGCTTCGCGCTGTGTAGGAATACGCGGTAGTACTTCGTTAGGTAGCTCACGGTCGCAACCGTTACGAGCCCAACCATACACGAAGCAACGATGTTGGATACAGCGAGCAGAACATCGTCGTAGCTAGCGAGAGGAGGAACGTACGCACCTAGCAACGCTACGGATAGGGTCGTGATCGCTACGTACGTCATCATAGAACCCATCGCTAGACCTCTAAGCGCTCCGAGTGGAAGTAGCATAGCTACAGCGTAGACCAAGGGGTTCAGCGCTAGTGCGAAAACAGCTCCAGGTAGGTAGCTTCCTACCAACGGAGTTAGGTCAAGGATATCGAGACCGAGATACATTACTAAGAGCTGCAGCGCAAAGCCGAGTCCTAGACCAACCCAACAACTTCGTGGAACCGTGCGAACGATCTTCAAAACCATCGATGCAGCCAACCCTAGGGGGTACGTAAGTCTTTCCTTATCGAGGTAATGCATCCTAAGTGCGTAGGCTAGGAGTGCTCCACCCATCGATGCAAGGCTTAGCGATACGTACGTAGGTAGCGCTTCGAAATCGATTGGGTTGGGATCGGAGAACAACGTTTGTGGAACACGTATCTCGAATCCAAAGACTCTTAGCTTGGAGGATAGGTACTGTAGGTAGCCGTAGGTAAGGTACATCCCGGAGGTTAGGGTAGTCGTGAGGTCTATGCCTATGGCGAGGCTACTAGCGTAGATGATTTCCTCGAGGCTGGTCACCCCCATGCATCTGGCTAGGAACAACGTTATCAACGGTATGAAGACTATCGAGATCTCGGAGATCGTGAACCCTGAAACAGCGTAGCCGTAGCTATCGACGAACCCCATGAAGAGCCCTACGATGAGTCCTAGTACCAGCCATCTCAAGAACGTCCCCTCAACGTAGCTCTAGGCTACAGTTATTAACATTCTATCGCAGATCGTAGCCAAGTCGCCGAGCATGGAGAACCATTATCTACCGGGTAGCGTTATCTCTACCCGGTGGGTAGCATGGTTATAGAGATCGTGCGCGTGGGTAAGAAAGGGGAGGTGTATCTACCTAGGAAGGTGCTGGAAGCTACAAAAATTCGTCCGGGTGACAGAGTTAGGATCCGGGTAGTCGATGAGTATAGCATAGTCGTAGAGAAAGAGCTTTCGATAGACGATGTTCTGGGTAACTACGTTGCTGAGCTCTCCATCGAGGAGGTAGAGAGGGTTAGTGAAGAGGTTCAGAGGGAGTACGGTCTTGGTTAAGGCTATCCTTCTCGATACTACGTACTTACTACCGATCTTCGGTGTAAGAATCGGGTTGCCTCGATTCGAGGAATGCTTTCCAAAGCTTCTTACCAAGCATACGGTTCTATACAATCCTCTATCGATAGTTGAAGCAAAGTGGATAGCTCTACGACTTGCGAAGAGGATGGGTAGGATCGTTCTCGATAGGTTTAGGCTTGGTTTGAAAGCTCTTCAGAACGATGATAGGCTTCGACCTACGGAGGTAACTAGCTACGAAATCGAGGAGATTGCAGATAGCTTGATTCCGTACTTAAGCGATTACTTCGATAGGATCATACTATCGACGGCGTACGTACACGGCTACGCGTTGCTTACGGAGGATGAGGAAATTGTTAATGTTGTTAGGAAGGGTATCGTATCGCTGGAACTACTTAAGTGGAGCGATATCCTGAATACAACGTGTTGAAAGATCGTTGCTATCGCAACGGTTTTTCTATCTGTAAAGTGAGGTGATAGTTGGGGGCTCTTGAGTACTATACGACTCGAAAGCATTACGAAGATCTTTCCTCCCAACGTTGTTGCCGTAGACAACGTATCGCTCAAGATCGAGAAGGGAGAGTTCTTCGTTCTCCTAGGTCCTTCGGGATGCGGTAAGACTACTACGCTTAGGATAATCGCTGGGTTGGAGAAGCCTACGAGAGGTCGTGTATACATCGATGAGGAGGACGTTACGGATCTACCTCCTAGGAAGCGAGACATAGCGATGGTTTTCCAGACATGGGCTCTGTACCCACACATGAAGGTTTACGACAACATAGCGTTCCCGCTAAAGCTTCGCAAACTACCTCAGCACGAAATCGATCGAAGAGTTCGCGAGGTAGCGAAGATGCTTAGAATAGAAGAGCTTCTCGATAGGTACCCCAAACAGTTGTCGGGTGGTCAGCAACAGAGAGTTGCTCTCGCACGTGCATTGGTTAGGAATCCACGAGCGTGGCTCATGGACGAACCTCTCTCCAACCTAGACGCCTTGCTGAGGGTTCAGATGAGAGCCGAGTTAAAGAGGTTGCAGAAGGAGTTGAAGATAACCACCGTCTACGTAACCCACGACCAAGTAGAAGCGATGACTATGGCTGACCGCATAGCTGTTATGAATCGTGGTCGCGTACTTCAGGTAGGCACTCCCTTCGAGGTCTACCACAATCCGAGAACCATATTCGTGGGAGGATTCATAGGATCGCCGCCCATGAACTTCGTGAGGGCAACGTTCGACAAGGTTGGCGAGAACTACGTTCTTAGATTCGAGAACGTATCGCTAACGATCCCATCCGAGCTCGGTAAACACATCGAGAATCGTGTCGGAACTGGTAGCGAGGTAGTGATAGGGATTAGACCGGAACACATCTCGCTAGCTAGTGCAGAGGAAGAGAATGCGATTCCGGGCGAGATCTACGTTGTCGAGCCTCTGGGTACCGAGACTATTCTGAACGTGAAGATCGGCGAGACCGTGATCAAGATGAAGGTGTTGAAGGAGCTCATACTTCCGGTAGGCGAAAGAGTATGGATAAAGTTTGATCTGGATAGGATACACATCTTCGATCCGAAGACGGAGGAAGCGATCGTTTAGATTACGAGCCTAGAGAATCTCGAGAGCGTGTCGAAGCACTGTATTTCTCGAACGGCTTATTTGTATACAAAATGATGTTCTGCTCGAAGAGGTGGTTCGATGCCTTCCAAAGCAGTCATAGTAGGTATCGTGGTAGCGATAATAATCATCGTAGGTGTTGCAGCAGCGCTCCTAATGAGAGGAGGCGGTGGAGCAGCAACCACAACTCCATCGAGTCCCGCTACAACGGCTTCGCTTACGCTTAAGAAGGTAACGCTCACGATTGAGTACGGCGAGCCTTGGAAGGATCTAGTCAAGCCAGCGATCGAGAAGTTCAGGGAGGATATGAAGAAGCAGGGATACGATGTCGAGATCAAGGAGAGCATGATTCCGTACGGACAAGATATCTCGCAAGTAATAACACAGCACCTTGCGGCCGGCACCGCTGGCGATGTACTGATCGTTGATAGCTTCATGATACCGTCCTACGCAAGCGCTGGATACCTATACCCGCTGGACGACTTCGTTAAGAACTGGCCCGATTGGAACCAGTTCCCAGACTCTATGAAGAAGATTGTTAGCTACAAGGGCCACGTCTACGGAGTTATGATCGATACCGACGTAAGAATGATCTGGTTCAGGAAGGACATATTCAAGATGGCTGGACTACCCGAGGACTGGCAACCCAAGACTTGGAAGGATATCTTCGATGCTATAAAGGCTCTGAAAGCTCACGAGGACGAGATTAAGAAGACACTTGGAATCGACGAGTTCTACCCGTTCTACATACCTGCCGGAACTCAGTGGGGTGAAGCAACTACGATGCAGGGCTTCTACATGGTGTTGCTAGGAGCTGACAAGCCTCCGTACAACAGGTTGTACGACTACGAGAAGGGTAAGTGGATCTGTAAGAGCACTGCTCTATGGAGAGCATTCGAGTTCTACAGGATAATCTACCAGGTACTCAAGGCAGGACCTACGAAGTACAACTTCGTTAGCGATGTATGGGGTACTCACAGAGAGATCTTCTCCAAGGGCATCGTAGCCATGGATCTAGGAGGTTCGTGGGAATGGGGTGAGGGTTGGGGTCCAAGCGGTAAGGCACCTCTAAAGGCTTGTCAAGAAGCTTGCAAGGGTAAGAGCGGTAAGGACTACGAGCAGTGCTACGTTGATTGCGAGTGGAAGTACGTAGGATTCGCCAAGATGCCAGGCATCACTGGCGGTGCCAACGGAGAACCAGCATTCGTAACGATCTCCGGTGGATGGGCAGTAGTACTCAACAAGAACCTAGAGAAGGATAAGGAGAAGCTGGAGCTTGCATGGAAGCTCATCACCTACATCGCTAGCAGAGACAATATCGCTAAGTTCTGTGCTAAGTATGGAAAGATCGCTCCAAGACTCGACGCTACTCAAGTACCTGAGTACGCACAGAACGAGTACCTAAAGAAGGTCACGGAGTACCTAAAGTTCACAGACTTCAGAGACGCAATACCGCCATACCCAGAGATCTCTAAGCTGATCCAGGAGATCACGGAGAAGATCGTGAAGGGCGAGATCAAGAGTGCTGACGAGGCACTTGAAGAGTACTGCAAGGGTCTGAAAGACATCGTTGGAGAAGACAACGTAGTTGAGTACCCAGTTAACAAGAGTCCGATATACGGTGGGTGAAGTCCTTGAGGGCGAGGGTCTTAGACAAAATACTGTCTTTTTTCGAAGGTCCCTGGGCTAGGCTTCTCATGTTTCCTGCGCTTGCATTCATGGGGATATTCATTCTCTTCCCCTTGGTCTGGAGCGTATACCTGAGCTTCACGAACTATCGTCTCACGGGTCCCGAAGCCGTTAACTATACGTTCGTAGGTTTGAAGAACTACCTCAAGCTTTTCAAGGATAGTGAGTTCCTCGACGCTATACGCAATAGCTTCGTATTCACGTTCCTATCGGCTCTCGTTGGACAAACCGTGCTCGGTCTTGGATTAGCACTCGTAGCACGTATGAAGGAACCCGAGGGTGTTCTAGGCAAGGTGTTGAAGATCCTCAAGATCGTTACGATAACGGTGGTATTCATATCGTGGGTCATACCAGAGGTCGTAGCCGGCTACGCATGGATATCGCTTACGGAGACCGGTGGTTTCTTCTCAACGCTATTCATGGGTCCAGCCAAATCGTTCAAGTTCGAGCACCCGATGGAGACGATAATAATAGCCAACATCTGGAGAGGAACGGCTTTCTCCATGATACTCTTCATCGCGGCGCTCGAGAGCATACCTAGCTACATATACGAAGCAGCTGAAATCGATGGTGCTACACCGTGGCAACGCTTTAGGTACGTAATACTACCGTTGCTATCCGGAGCTATCCTCGTGGATCTGATACTGATAACGATCTGGACCTTTGGCCTCTTCACCTTGGTGTACATAATTCTTGGAGTACCCTTCAGAACGATGCACTGGACCATCTACGTCTACTACAAAGGTATAGATCGATACAACGTTTCGCTAGCTTCCGCAGCATCCAACATCATGTTCCTCATCGTGCTCGCACTCATCGTTTCGTACCTCGTACTCATGAGGAAGCTACGTAGGTGGGGATAACATGGGTAAGCTAGGAGTAATAGCTGCAATCGCTTTCCTCGTAGCGGTACTATCCTACTTCCTAATACCCCTACTCTGGATGATCTTCGCAGCGTTCGATCCAAACGCTGGTCCCGAACTAAAGATACCTACGAATCCCTCGCTCGTCAACTTCGAAAAGCTTGCCGAACCTATCGGAGCTGCCGTACCCTATACATGGATCCTGAACTCGCTCATCATAGCATCGGCATCAGCAACGCTAGCAACAGTGCTAGCGCTGCTCGCAGCCTACGTCATGACTAGGCATAGCTTCAGAGGTCAGGAAGCCTTGACAACCATGTTCGTATCGTTTAGGTTGATACCCGTGATTGTCATCGCGCTCCCGATAATGGTTCTCTACAAGGGTTGGGGACTCAACAACACGCTTCAGGGCGTTATCCTTGCGCACACCGCTCTGATACTACCCTTCGCCATCCTCATACTCGATGGGTATCTAAGAGGTATTCCAACGACTTACGAAGAGGCTGCGATGATAGATGGATGCAGTAAGCTAGGAGCATTCCTAAGGATAACGCTACCCCTAGCACTACCCGGTCTCGTAACGGTTTGGTTGATATCCTTTGTATTCAGCTGGGGCGAGTACGTGATTCCGAGACTCATCATAGCTACCGAAACCCTTACCCCGGCAGCGGTTGGTCTAGACTACTTCAAGGGTCTACACGGACAGATCGATTACGGTAGGATCGCTGCCTTCTCCATACTCTACACGCTTCCCGTCGTAGCGATCTTTATGTACATCAAGAAGTATCTACAGCGCGGTGTTGCGGGTCTCGTAAGTAGGTGAAGCAAGTACGAACTCCAAGAACTTTCCTCGAATCTTCACGAGTTCGCTTCTCCTAGGCTTAGCTACACCGAGATCCGTTACGATGGCATCCACGTACTTAGACTCAACGCATTCGAATACCGGTAACTCAAGCTCGTAACAAGAGATTCGAAACCTTCTCCTAACGAGCGTAGCTAGCTCACGACTAGGAACATCGATGAGCTTCACTGCCTCCGCGAGAACCAGCACGGGTTTCCCAAGTTCGCGGGCAACGATCGCGAGCGTTCTCGAACCGATCTTGTTCACGATATTCCCATCGAGATCAACTGCGTCTGCACCCAGCAGAACGAGGTTGCTCTCCTCAACAACGTAAGCAATCATGGAATCGGGGACGAGCTTCACCTTCGCACCGTTCCTAGACAGATGCTCGTAGAGATCAATACCTTCGCTACCAGGAGATGATTCGAGAGCAATCACCTGATCTACGAGATCGCGATTGGAGAGAATGGCGTCTGCTACCGCGCTACTGAAGCTTATGGTAACGATGCGACCCCGTAGGAAGCTGCGAACGTTCTCAACGAGTTTCTTCCTAGCGTTCTCCATGTAGATCTCGAATCTTCGAATCGTTTCACATAGATCTCGAGAACTACGTACGATGTCTGCGAGTACGCGTAGCGAAGCCATGGACGGATTCGCGCTCTGAATCGCATCGGCGAGACGATCCCTATCTATCGAAGCAACTTCGTTGCTAGTACAAGCCTCTAGAATTCCCTTCACGATCCTACCTAAGCACCACCAAGAACCTCTCCTACGTTCTTCGAACACCTCCTTCACGGCTTCAGCGATAGGTTTAGGGAACTGCATAGCTTGCTACACCGAACCACTCGATGCTACTCGTCTAGATGTGTAGAAAGCGAGTAGAAGGATTAATGCAGAGAGTATGCAGAGGCATGGAAACACGATCGCTACGATCTCTAGGCTTGGTGTGTAGAGGGTACCGGCGATGAGTCCTCCCAAGAACATCGATACTCCCTGAACGAAGCTGTAGATACCGTAAGCGTAGGGACGAGCGTTCGGAGGAACTATGGTGGCTATGCTAGCTCGTGCAACCGTTTCTAGGGAACTCATGAAGGCGCCCCAGAGGATAGCTACGATTATGAGCGTGTAGAGAGAGCGTTGAGTGAGTAGGATCGGTATGGGCATCGCTATCAATGGGATTGCTACGACTATTCGAGGACCCCACGCATCGTAGAGCATACCCATGGGTAACGCAACGATAGCGTCGCTAAGCATAGCGATTGCGTAGAGCGTAGCTATAGCTTCGTACGGTACCAAACCGAGGTTCTCGATATGGTAGGAAACGATGCTCCAGTGAAGGAATCCCATGGAAGCTACTCCCAGACCAGCTACGAGGAGCCAGAACTCGATACCTAGAGATGTTCGTTCGAAACGTTTGTACTCGAACGCTTCGAGTCTTGGATACAGACGATTCGCTACGAGTACGAGGATCAAAGCCATGGTTGCTGGTACCGCGAGGACTAGGAACGCTTTTCGATAGCCGAGGACGTTGGCGGCGAAGGCTAGGATAAGCGGTCCAGCAACAGCACCTACCTGATCTAGAAGCTCGTGGATTCCGAAACCTTTGCCGTAGCCAATACCTTTCGAGACCTCGGCGAGCACAACGTCTCTAGCTGGTGCACGAATAGCTTTGCCAAACCTTTCGAGAACCACGAGTGCAACGACGTCGTTCCACGAACGAGCGTAGGCAAGCATGGGTACGGCAACAGCGTTCAGACCGTAGCCGAATGCAACAAGTCCCCACAGCAATCTCGAGGAACGTGTTAGGCCTACCAACACACCGCTCGCAAGCCTAAGACCATAGCCAACGAGTTCGCCTAGCGTGACCAGTCCGGCACCTAGAGCTACAGCACCGAGAAGACGAATGTAGGCACCGACAACCGAGCGCGCACCTTCGTAAGCAATGTCTGCGAACAACGATACGAAGCCGAGCAGAAGGAATACTAGGATCCTGCGATCCACCGAATCACCTCGTAGTCATTCATTCAGCTCAGCAATCTCTTCAGAGCTTCTCGATACGCTGGGATCTGCCACGCCCATCTACGTCCTACACCGAGAGCTCGATCTTCCTCCGGAGCTCTCCCTATAACTAGTGCATGGCTGAGCTCCATCATTAATCCTAGCTCTTCGAGTTTCTCAGCTACTTCCCAATCAGAATCGGGATCCTCTAACACTAGCTCTAGCCTAGTTCGATCAACTACGCGAAGCGCTGAAGAAACCCTACGCTCAGCTAGGTAGCTAAGCCATTTTTCTACATCCCAATCGAGCTGTGCTAATTCTATCAATGCTCGTGGATTACCTCCAGTCAACCTCCAAAGCTCATCCGAATCTATGGATGGAGAAAGCTGTTGAACGAGTTCCTCGAATCCTTCCCTAGGCAAGCTCCAAACCATGTATACGTGTACGTAGGTATGTCTAGATAGGATGCGTTTGGAAATACCTTCGGATGTCGTTAACAGGAATAGAACGCTATCGACGTTAAGCTCGCGATGTAGGTATTCGATCCATTCGTACAATAGCTTCGTGTATCTATCAACGTTCTCCAAACCTATCGCTCTATAAACATCGTCGAGAACGATAACGAGCTTCTTTCCACGAAGCGACATCTTTTCGTGTAGCTTACGAAGGAGGGACGTGATGTACTCAGCAAGACCTTCACCTACGTGAGTAGATGCAAGGAATTCGACGACGCTCCATACCTCGCTATGAGAAGAGATTACAGCTCGTGAAAGATCCTTCGACTCTAGAGCATCTATGTACAGCGCTACGAAATCGGATCTATCTTTGAGCATCGTAACGAAGTACCGTAGAAGCGTTGACTTACCACACCCTTCCGAACCGTAGATAGCTATCGGGAAAGCGTATCCGCGATGAGCAAGCGTATCGAGTTGACGTAGCTCGAGCTCTCTATCAACGAACCGAATCCATCTACCTAGTCCCTCCACAAAGATCCTGAAATCCATTTCCTCAACACCTAACCCAAACCCAGCGAATTGTTCAGAGATATCGAGTTCTAGAACGGTAGTAAAAAAACGGTAATGGTATCGAGGGGGATGAAAAACAAAAATGTTGTTGGTTTATCCAGGTAGGAGACCTTCTTCTTCGAGCCAGTCGGCTAACCACTTCAGATCGAGTTCCTCGAGCTTTGCTCTCGTTGGTCTTCCATCGATCCAGCCACGTAGCTTGTAGTACTCGTCTAGCATCTCGTTGAGCTTCACTACGTATCCCTTGGATGGTCCTTCAGGCATCGGTTCTTCGAGCAATCTCTTGGGTAGCGTATCGTACTGCCTACCATCGCCGAAGCTTAGCACGTTGAATGCTCGCTCAGCGTTCCAGATCCTCTCTCCAATAATCTCGATGTCCTTGGGCGTCACCTCCCAGCCAGTGACAGCGCTTAGCAGTGCAGCGTAGTCCTCAGTCCATAGAGCGAAGGTCGTGAACTTGCACAGCACCAAGCTATCGACGACTGCGAACACGTCCTGGAAGTGCTTTACGAGCTGTGCCTTGCCCTGAGTCGTGAATCTATCTACGAGTTGTGGTACTCCAAGTACCTCGGGCGAGATTAGGTATGCTCGTAGGTGGCAACCACCTCTATTGCTCGTTGCATAGCCTAGTCCATGTCCTTGAGCACCCCTCGGATCGTAGGCTGGCAGCTCTTGTCCTCTCACAACCATGGCTACCTCGGGAGCTCCATACTTCTCAGCAAGCTTCTTAGCACCTTCAGCGAGTTCATCACCGATACCAGATCTGTAGGCTGTTCTCCACACCAGCTCTACGATGGCTTCAGCGCTACCCCACTCGACTCTCAATCCTCGTAGCTTCTCTTTCGGTACCTTACCCATCTCGACGAGCTCCATCAAGGCGCCGATAACGTTGCCCATGGATATGGTGTCGAGACCGAGCTCGTTGCATAGGAAGTTGGCCTTAGCAATCGCTTCTAGGTTAGAGGTGCCAGTCTGTGCACCGAATGCCCAGATAGTCTCGTACTCTGGACCGCCGCCTTCGCTAGTCCATGGAGGTGTTCTTACC
>JAMOOB010000503.1 GCA_027066265.1 Desulfurococcales archaeon | reverse complement strand
TGTACGTGCCTACGCTTCGCTCGCCGATCTATACCTATGGGAAGACTTCGTAACGTACTACGATAGTAGTACGGGAACGTACGTCGTAGATAAGCAATTCCTTCAAAGGAGCGATAACGGGAATCCTTACGAGTGGGAAACTGGCTACGGTAAGTATCTATGGTTGAAGCAGAGGAACTTGCTATCGAAAACGATAGCGATAAGCTTAGCGGATCCCGAATCGACGAACTTCGACGATATGTGTAGCCTAGGATTCTACATGGCTAAGATACTCGGTCTCGGAGGATGGGGTTGCGCACCAGCTAACTACTACGCTGAAGGTGGACCCATTACTCGAGTACCCAAGGTATTCGATCCCGGTCTTCCCGTGGACGAACCGATGATCTCTGGGAGCACGGCTTCTAGAATCTTCGTTCTAGGTACGGTAGTGATCGATCTAGCAAACCTTAGAGTAGAGACACCCTTCGAAGGAATCCACACGAAGCCTACGATCGATGGAGAAGCAGAACCGTTCTCCATACCCATGGAAAGCATAGATGGTAGCTACTCGAGACTTGACGAAGCGAAGTTCGCATGGGTCCTACCTCTAAACAAGCTCTACACCTACGTCGTCGTAGAGTGGTACAACGACTCCTACAAAGCGCCCGCAATAATATGGATCGCACTCAATACGGATGGCGATAACTCGACAGGGTACCAGCCGTGGGGATCAAGCGTAGAACCACTGCGTGGAGCTGATGTATTGATAGAGATCTACAGCGATGGATACGTATCCGTGGATATATACAATTCAAGCACTAACTGGTTCGATGAGGTAAACAGTACGAGTGCATACGTAAAGTTTGTCACGTCTACGAAAGCTATCGTAGAGCTAGCGATTCCATGCACGTTGAACAGCTACGCGCTTGTCAACGACACGACTACGATCACTGTGATGAGTGTAGTTCTAAGCAATGGGAACTGGATCCCCGATGCGTTTACAAAGCGCTGCTCGGCATCTATGGGCCGCGTGAACGTGTATCCAACGATCTTCGACGATCCAACACCTTGGCTCAACGCTCCCTCCACTATGCTGACGAAACCCGTTGTAACGAGAATTGACGTAAGCAGCACCGTAATGGTTGTGCAGGTCAATGCGCCCAGCGGATACGTTGCGAACTATACGCTCTACGTACCATTCAAAGACGTAGAGAAGGTGGATGTCGTCAATGCGGAACTCGTGTCTTGGGATATAGTTGAGCGTGGAGACGATTGGTGTAGGGTACAGGTCGTGGTTCATCACCATAGCCCAGCAACGATCCGGATATATGCGGCAGCGGTAGGCGTAGCTGCGTCAGGGTTTGGAGGAGAAGCGTATTCCATGGCGTGGTACCTCGCGGTGCCGATCGTAGCGATGCTCATCACGACTCTCGTAGCTATTCGTAACCGGGCTGTTCACGAAGATTAAAATGGTTTTTAGAAGACAGGTTCTCGGTGATGAGGGCTAGATTAGCTGATTAGTGATGACCGGTTTCTGGGCTGAAACACTTCTTCGAAACTTCGTAGAGTGCGAGAACTGCATCGCTCGCTGGTATGGGTGGGGCTCTCTCTAGGAAGCTAAGTTTCACGGGTATTCCAAGCGCTAGATCGTTCTTAGAAAAGCTTAGCTCACTACCCTGAACAACTATCGCAAGGTCTTCGCACGGAATCTCTATGCTTGTAAGATCCTCGGCGTTCTCGTCGTGTACGATGAAGAGCACCTTCTTCACGGGCAAGGTTTCGACAACGTCTTGCAGCTGTGGTAGTATCACGAAGCTCTTACCCATCTTGTACGCTAGCTTACTTACCTCAGGTATACCTACCTGAGCTGCCATACCGCTAGGCTTGACTACGACGAAGGCGTCTACTACGGGTATCGAGAACGCTAGACGAGCTACGTCTACCAATCGCTGAGGACTTGTAGGTGCGTACAGTACCAAGAATACGCGTGGCATAGATGAGGCACCTAGCTTATCGAAGGTAGTGCTCCAGTATATACCTAGCTATCGCTCGTGCAAGCGGTGGTGGAACAGCTTCCCCCACCTGGTTATACTGCTCATCTCTTCCACCGACGAATACGTGATCGTCGGGGAAACCCATCAACCTAGCTTGCTCTCTAACGGTTAGCAACCTATTTTCGTAGGGATGGATAAACCTTGAGGATCCTAGCACCGTAGGAGCTATTCGATCGGGTCTAAGCCTTATGTAGTTAGGCAACCTACGTTCAGCACCTTCGTAGTAGTACAACGCTCTTCCCATCCTAACGCTCGCGATCCTCTTCATCTTTCTATCCGACATCGGTGGAGGATCGTGGTTAGGAACCTCAGAGCTACCCGGCGGTGGTAGACCTCTCAAAGCTTCTTCAACGGTTATCCTACGCCTTGTCTTGGGAGGTTTTATCGGTACGTTCGATATGAATACCCTTAGCCTATGGCTAGGAGTTCCATAGTCTTCAGCACGCAGTAGATTGAAGAAGATCCTGTCGTAGCCAACGCTTCGAAACTCCTTAGCTAACGCATCCTTGAGAGGACCATCCATGATCGCGGGAACGTTCTCCATAACGAAGATCTTCGGCTTTAGTTCGCCTACCAACCTTATGAAGTCTAGGGTTAGCGTACCCATGGGATCCTTGTAGAGTCTATCCAGAGGATCCTTCTCCCTCCTCGGGTTAGCACTCGTAAACGGTTCGCAGGGTGGGCTCCCTATCACGATCGTAGGTTTCGTACCTAGAAGGTACTCGATGTCTCGACCCGTAACCGTCTTAATGTCTTCGACCAGCACTACGGCTTCGGGAAAGTTGAGCTTGTAACTCCTACCAGCAGATTCATCGCAATCTATCGCTAACCCAATCGAGTAACCACAATCCTTGAAACCTCTAGCAAAACCACCAGCTCCACTAAACAGATCTACTAAGAGCAGCTTCATCCCTAGCTATCTCCTCTCGAAGCTTATCTACCAACTGTCTAAGAACCTTCTTGATCTCCTCGTTGTTTATCTCGATGAGATCCGAACCACATCTAGGACAGGTAAAGTAGTTCTCGAACGCTTCGTCGAACGTATACCTATACCCATCGATAGGGCATAGATACAGAACCGAACTCTCTTCAACGGCAAGCCTCTCCTCTAACTTCTTCAACGTAGCTCTCTTCCTCTGCAACAATGCTCGCGCGATCATCCCTTTATCGGTTCTCCATCGATAGCTATGCCTAGCAAGCTCACCGCGAGCAATTCGTTGCTGTTCCACGAAACCCATCTTAGCGAGCTCGTACAGCGCACGCCTAACGTCGTTGATTCTAAGACCTAGCTTCTCCGCAATCTCTTCGTCGTCTAGACCTTCCTCGTGCTCGAGCAGTAGCATCAGTACCTTCTCACCTACTTCACCGACGAGTGCTCGAAGTACGTACGAAACTTCATCCAAGCTTGATCACCTTCTTCCCCCGCTCGCTAGGCTCTATCAATAGCTTTGCGTCGGGGAAACATAAGCGAAGTTCGCGTCCTTGCCAAAGCCTATCGAGGAATATGGCGAGGGCAGAGACTTCGGAATGAGGTTGATTCCCTATAGCTACGTTGAAATCCGAGATCTCGTAGAAGATCCTAGGAACTTTCTCTGCACCAACGATTACCAGCACCTTGCTACAGCTACGAATTCTATCCACAACCTCGTCTACGGGAAGACCATACATCGTTAGGTGCACTACGCAACCGCCTTCACCACGCCACTTCTTGACGAGCTTCACCGGATCCACCCCCATCTCGAGCTGGAAGTAGGAAGCACCACCCCAACGCTCCAAAACCTTTCGAAACCTTGCAGCAAGCTCCTCATCCACGACCTCGGCTATGTAAGCTCCACGAGCTCCGAAAGCACGTGCTACGAGAAGAACGTGCGTCGTTACGCGCTTATCTCTCTTGGGTCTATGACCTAGCCTAAGGACGTACACAGGTGGTTGAAGTTCGTCGAGGTTGATGCAAGTGCTCTGCATATCCCCTCCTTCAGCTTATCGAGATTGAGTCGCTTTAGTGCAGAGATGGGAACAACGTCTACAACCCTGAACTCCGTATCTCGAACAGCACTCCAAACATCGTCTACGAGACTCTGGATAGAGATACCGTTGAGGAGATCGATCTTGTTGAGCGCTATAATCATGGGTCTTCCCGAAGCTCCGATCTCGCGAAGAATTCGAAGAGATGAGTAGAGCTTGCTAAGCATCGAATCTCTAGGTTCGCTAGCATCTACAACGAGAAGAATCGCATCTGCATCCGCGATCTCTTCTAGGACTGCTCGGAATGCTTCAACGATTTCGAGAGGAATCTTACGTATGAAGCCAACGGTATCGATGAGAGCTACCCTAGATCCACACATCCTCACAGCGTACGTCTTGGGACTCAGCGTTGTGAAGAGCTCGGATCCCGTAGGCTTTCTAAGATTCGTTAACGCATTGAATAGGGTAGTCTTGCCAGAGTTCGTGTAGCCCGCGATCGCTACGTGTGGAAGACCGCTTTCGCGTCTCTTCGTACGTTCGTAAGCTCGTCGTTCGCGAAGTTTCTCAAGCTCGCGACTAATCCTAGCTATCCTAGCCCTTATGTGTCTGTAGTAAGCATCGATAGCGTACTCACCAGCACCAAGGAATCCAGGTAGCTCACGTAGTTTCGCTCTCCTAAGCCAATCCCTTACCAGCGGTAGTTGATGCCTTAGCTTGGCTAGCTCGATCTGAAGCTTTGCTTCCTTCGAACCTGCGTGCCTCGAGAATATCTCGAGTATCAACATCACTTTGTCCAGAACATCGACTCCAAGCTCCTTGATCAAGCACGTGAAGTGACGTGGTTTCAACTCGTCGAATATACACAGCCTTCGAACACCGAGCTCCTCCAAACGTTTACGTAGTTCCTCCAGTTTTCCACGACCGAGATAACACCCAGCATCGATCTTCTTAACGAAGATCGTCTCGATAGGGTTGTAGCCAGCTTCTATCAGAAGAGCTTTGGCTTCATCAACATCCTCTGGATCGCGAACTACCAGTACTACTGGCTCTGCGTAGTCCTGCATGTCTTCCCCCGGCCCGACTACTC
>JAMOOB010000502.1 GCA_027066265.1 Desulfurococcales archaeon | reverse complement strand
TGTCTGATTCCTAACGTTAGTAGTAGTCTCCTAGGAGCCACACGTTCTCTATAAACACCTTTCTAAGACCTTCCTCCCTAGCTACCTTAGCAGCTTCCTCCGCATGTCTACGACTCGTTGGTGGTAGATCCTTGAGTAGGTGATCGGGGTGGAACGCTAGGAGTACGAGAGGTACGTCTCTATCGAGAGAAGCTATGAACTTGGCGATGCTCTGAACCTCCTCGACATCTACGTAGCCCGGTACCAGCAGTACGCTTACGACGAGCAACGGCACTTCTTTCCTAAGGCTCGACATATCGATCAACATCCTGACCAAGTTCCTGATGTTCTCGGTAGCGGCAGAACCATCCACTCCGGTAAGCGCTTGGTAGATGCTTGGAGTCCAAGCCTTCCAATCGATCTTGAAGATCCCACCACTCTCGAGGCTGAGCTCCGCCATCGCTTTGGCTACCCATGGACTCTCCAAACCATTGGTTTCCCAACAGATCCTCTTGATCTTCCCGAACTTCTTGGCGTAGTCGAGTACGAGTCTCGAGATCCTTATCGCTTGAGGAGCGTGAGGACCGGGATCTCCTCCGAAGTAGCATATGCACGGTATCAGATCGTTCTTCGCAACCTTCACGATCTCGTTCAGCGATACGGTATAGCGTTCGCGAAGCGATCCAGATACGAGGATGTCCTTGTGCTCCCAGTTCTGGCAGAATACGCAATCGAGATTGCATCCAGCGAAGAACACGGCTAGATTGTAGTAACCGTACTCTGCTCCCGGTCTAAGCGCATACCTTGGGTATCCACACCCAGTTGCAGCTGGACATACCGGTGTAGCTACGCAGTTCGTTGGCAACGGATCTAGGTAGTAGTGCACGATTGCATGATCGAGACCCGCTACGTGTTTGAGCTTACCGCCATCGTTCGTCCACAGACCGCAGAAACCAACACCGTTCGGAGGTATGGAGCATCTGTTGACGCAGAGCATACACTTAACTCCGTTGGGAGCCCTAGGCGGTTCGATGGGTAGACCTAGCTTAGCACGATACTCGCGATGGATCCTCATCGCTACCTCGAGGGCTTGCCTAGGGGAATTCCTTAGACAATCGGCGCATACCCCGATCCTGCTCGATATCGTTGGTCCAGAAGCACCGCATAGGATGCATCGACCCACCTTCACCACCTCTACGAATCTCTATAGCAACCAAGCTCTTGTACTCATCGAGATCGGTGCTAGGGGTATATACAGCCCTAAGCAACGTTCTCTACGGTGATGAGTGCGGGAAAAGCTGAGATCGTGATGAAGGTGACTCCGTCTGATGATCAGACCCGGAACCCATCATCATGGATCAGCTCAACGAGAATCTCATCACGTTCGGAACCATCGTAGGAAGGTGTTCCACTATGTCTAGCTCTGTATACGAGCTTGAGAATCTTCTGAACGAAATCAGGACGAGGGTCGTAGTCGATAAGGATGGTGTTCCGAAGATACCTCGAGATGTCGATCCGCTTCTCGACAAGGTTAAGGACTACGTAATTGATACTACGCTAGGTAATCTTCTGGAAGAAGCTTATGAATGGGTTGAGAAGGTTAGGAACGTACTTGAAGAGCTACGTCGATTCTTTAACTTGTATGGCGTTACGCTACCCAAAGAGTTCAACTCATTCGTTGAAGATCCGAGAGCACATCTACGCAAGAAGCTGTTTAACTACGTCTACGACCTCGTCCGTAACAAGATTGCTCTAGAAGACTTCGTTAGGAAGGCAACGGCTGCCGTAAGGACTTCGCTTAGAACAAACATGAGAAGCGCTTACCAGATATGGTGTCTATCCAACATAGTGCTCGAACTTGGTCGTCGTGGTTACGGAGTTGTGTATCCAGAGCATAGATACCTAAACCTCGATCGTTCGGGTAAACAGAAGCTGGGAATCATACCACCAAACGTTGTGTTGCTCAACGTTGAGAAGGGATTCATATCCTTCTTCCACGAAGCTCCCAGACCCCTAACATGGGAAGATACTAAGGATCTCGAAAAGATATGGAGTCTCTACACCGCACTTCGACCCGACGTCCTTGTGTATGGTGGACGCGTTCTCAACATCGTTGACCTATCGCTTTCGCCACCGATCAAGAGACCCGACGTATTGATAGAGTTCAAGGAGCTCGAGGATTGGTTTACGCGTGTAAGGGATCTTAGAGGATACTTTAGGAAACCCTTGACTGCTGAGGAATGGCGTTCGAAATGGTTGGAAGGTCTCTTCGATGGTCTCGCCGATATTCTTGGCGTTCAACGTACCGAGGTTAGGCAACGAGTTGAGAGCGGAGCCTCGCTACGAATCAAAGAGTACCAGCTTATCCAGCTATATCGATCTACGTACAGACCTCGATACGCGATTCTCGTTAGTCGTAAACCTGTACCTAGCGATGTTAGGAAGGATCTCGAAGCTAACGGCATTATCGTGGTGGACGGAGTCGAGTTCGATTCTTCGAAGCTTCAGCCAGTCGTCGACATCCTTGAGAGCATTGCTAGGTTCGAGCATGGAGAAGCCGTACCGGTGTTCCTGGATCCGGAAACGATTGAGCTTGCAAAGTCGTTAGCTCGAAGGCTAGGGATAGAGAAGCTCGAAGATCTCGTTAAGTATGCGTTGGAGCATCTGAGGAACGTAGTAGAGAGCCGAGGTGGTTCCTAGGCGATTAGGAGGTAAGTTGTTACGAGAAGCGTTGTTCCTAACGCATCCGCGATGCTCGTAAGTATGGGTGCGAGAACATTGTCTGGATCTAGACCGAGCTTGAAGGCTAGCAACGCTAGGTAGTACGTGACTACAGACATTATTACGGTCAGCAACATTCCCGCCAGTTGTACTGTTGCAAAGATGATGAACACGTAGTCGACGACAGTATTGGAGAGGAAGGTTATCGTCGCTCCGAAGACTCCTACGAGAGCAAAAACCATCGTTGAATGTATTAAGTTCACTAAGATTTGTCGAGCTATCCAAGGATCTCGAGGTACTGGACGTAGGCGAAGTTTGCCTAAGTGTATAGCTGTAGAAAGCTTTGAACTGAATCTACACGCGATCGCACCCCCATCCTCTAAAAATGCTGGTACCACTGCAAGCAGACCTCCACACAACACGACATCCAGGTTCTTCGTCAACACTACTCCTGCAACCGCACTAAAGCTCGTTGCAACGATCACCGTAGCTAGGCACTCCATCACGATCCTAATACCTCTCCTATACGTATGTATACCACGCCTGCATCTACGAACCATGACTACGAGGAACGCTGTTGCCAACGACACCAGTAAGGCAATGACAGCTAGCTGCACACCGCTCGACAAGATCCACGATGCATAGAGGCCCGCCAAGAGCGTGGGTATCGTCACCATATCTCCGAAGAAAGTTGCTATGGGAGAAACTATGTTGTCCGGATCGAGACCTTTCCTAAACGCTACGCGGGCAACGACGGTCGTCGTCGGGATCATGAAGCATGCTGATAGCGTTGCCGACAACAACACTATGAAGATCAGCGTTACCGGATTCGCGCTAGGTAAGCAAAGAACGTTTGCGAGAACGTAGTATAGGAGCGCTATCCACAGATTCACGTAGACTATCAACACGGTCAGCGAAAGCAATTCGATCTTCATGTAGCGATCGCCAATGCCGAGATGCAGCAGCGTACCTAGCCTAGATCCATAGC
>JAMOOB010000501.1 GCA_027066265.1 Desulfurococcales archaeon | reverse complement strand
AGACGTCTCCACGAGCATCGCTAGCTATTGGTAGGAGTCCTAGGATGAAGGGGAACGAAGCTATGATGGGCTTCGCTAGGTGCAGAAAGATCCCTGAGACGTAATCTCCGAACGTGCAGACAAGCAATGCTGCAAGACCCTCGACAACATCCTTCTTGATGCTACCCATGCCACCCATCGTCTCGCCTAGCGTAGATCTCGATGCTTAGCACCACAGCTTTATACTCTCCCCACGCAACTCCGTAAAAAGGTACAGCGCAACGATGTCGATACCGCCATCCCTCGTACACGAACTTCATAGAAGGATACATGCAAAGCCACGACCGCCGAGATACGAACCCGTACCCGTTCGAGAACTGCTTCAGATCCTCAACAAGTATCTTCGAAAGTTTGTTGAGTTAGGTACCTACGGCTACCTGTCAAAGGACGATGTCGTGTTGCTAAGCATCGTAGATCTCGAGCATAGACTCGACGAGTATTCGTACCAGCTACTGCTACACATGTCGATAGCTGTTAGCCACGACATACACGACGTGTGGAAGGCTACGCCGATATACATGTACGTGTTCAGCGTAGACAAGGTTATGGATGCGTTCAAGGATCTCGCATCCCTAGCACTACACCAAGTACATCCAAGCCCAAGGCTTCAGAACTACGTTGCGTGGGTAAGCGACGTAGTTACAGCGAAGATTCGAGGCGCGAAGCTACCCTACAACCGTTTCGAGCTTCTGCGATCCGAGTACGGAATCGATATCGTTGCTGTGTACCGTGGCGGTGATTGGGTTCTCGATACCGCTCGTGGCGAAATCAAGAAGCACGACGTACTCTACGTCCGGGGTCCGAAGGATAACGTGAAGCAGCTCTTCATCGATTCCGGAACGGAGTTCAACGAGGGTACGGAACCTCCTCCACGTGCAGCACAAGTTCTTAGGACGCTCGATACGTTCCTAGACATGGTTCTTCTACTCAACGATCTCGCACACTACCAGCTCCTTGCTCAAGACCCCTTGCTAGGCGATGAGCTTCTCGAACTCGAGAGCTACATAGATAGTCTTCGCATAAGCTTGGTTAGGGAACTCATAGTGTTGGAGGACCTCGATGCGGTGGATAGACTAGCGTTGCTGAACCTAGTTACGAGGCTCGAAGACGTTGCTGATGCGCTTACCTACATAACGATGCTGCCCGCGCAGGACGAGTACCGAGACATTATTGCGGAGATCTTCGAAGCTAGCGATGAGAAGCTTAAGCTGTTCATTGCTAGGAGCAGCGTTCCCGTTGATAAGCTCATGAAGTTGGCCGAGGATCTAGGTATCGTGATCCTCGCCGTCAAACGTGAACGTGTTGGTGAATGGGTAGCGGCTACACCCGTAAACATACGTAGTCTGAAGATCGATGAAGGTGATAGGGTTCTCGTTAGCT
>JAMOOB010000500.1 GCA_027066265.1 Desulfurococcales archaeon | reverse complement strand
GATCTCTATAACGATCCTCGATACGTACCTAGTCCTACCCTCGTACACGAAGCGTACCGTACCTATCGATACGTTCTCGATACATAGCTCGCGTGCTAACATACATGCACCGGTCGCGGCATGCACGGCACGACTTATCGCGTTCCCGAGCGCGCGTACCTCGATCCTATCCCTCTTCTCGACGAAGAACTTGTAGAGTATCGCCGCTACGTACCTAGCAACGGCTTTCCTGCTACCCACCAACACAACGTTATCGAGCCTGGTCGCGCTCACGCTCTTCACCCTTCCTAGCCTTTATCAGAACGAGTCTGTCCCCCGCCTTCAGAACCGTGTCTTCGCTCGGTACGAACATCAACCTATCGCCACGCTTAATCATGAGAGCTGCGTAGCGCGTACCTTTATCGGAGTCCGTAAGAGTCTTCACGACGTCGCTAACCTTCTTACCATCCTCCGAAGCCTCTACCCGGTACTCAACGAGATCCGCAACACCTCTGATGGTCGTTACCTCGTGTAGGAAGTGAACGACGCTGGGCTCGAATATGGACGAAGCTAGCTCCCTACCAAGCAATCTGAAGGGTACCACTATCGAGACCCCCGCCTCCTTGAGAAGCTCTGCCGTCTTGCTGCTCTTCGCTATGGACGATATCACGAGGTTCTTGTTGAGCTTCCTAGCCGTCAACACTACGTGTAGTGCTTGGCTATCGTCTAGAAGACAGACCACCAAGTACTTAGCCTTCTCGATCCCAGCCCTCCGCAGGGTCTCTTCATCCGTTGGATCGCCCACGACGAAATCCACGTCTTCCGGTACGTATCGAGGCTGGGTTTCGAGAACCCACGCAATGCGTACCCTAGGCATGTTCCGCCTTATCTCCTCTATCGTTTCCTGGCATACCTCCGTGTAGCCAACGACCACCACATCCACGTTCTTCAACCTAGCCAACCCCAACGATCTACGTATGCTGCTCTGCATAAACTCCTCGGCTAACGTCGATACGAAGACCGTGAACACCGCAATGCCTAGAACAATCGTTTCGCCCGCAACGATGCGTCCCAGAGTCGTTTGAGGAACAATGTCTCCGTACCCAACCGTAGCCATGGTGACGAGAGCCCAGTAAAGGCATTCGTAGAACGAGAGGTGCTGAGGTCCGACCACGACCTCGGCTAGGTAGAACAGCGCTCCATTGATGAGCACGGCTGCCACGGCTACAAGCGCAGTGATTACCAGTCTACGTATCGATGGGTACCTAAGAACCTTCCTAAGCAACCTAATCAACGCGAATATCATGCCATGAAACCACCGCTCCCACAGCTCTGCTGGGAGCCAATAAGCCTCCACTACTCTACGAAGCGAAACGCTTATCAATGAAACCTAGCTACGGAGATAGCGGTGAGCCCACATGCCTAAGCCAGTAGTCGATGAGAGCAAGTGTACGGGTTGTGGAAGCTGTGTAAACGTATGTCCTCAGGGAGTTCTCGAGCTTAAGGAGGGTAAGGCGAAGGTCGTGAAGCCCGAGAACTGTATTGGTTGCAGAGCCTGCGAATCTGCTTGTCCCGTCGGTGCCATTACGGTTCAAGAGTAAAGCTCCTTCAAAAACCTACTTTTTGCTACACACCTTCTCAACAACTACCTCCAGAACGTTGCTGCGCTCAACGGTTTTCCCAACGATCCACGTCCTTAGCGCTAGATCGATCAGCTTGTCTAGGTCTTCGCACTGCTTGCTCGAGACCTTGGCTACGAGCTTGATCTTCGTGAATCCTCTAGGTGCATCCTCGACGTCTAGGAATCCCAGCATATCGAAGGATCCTTCAACGCGTACCGAAACCTCGTCCAGTTCTATGCCTAGCCTTCTAGCATGTATTCTCAGCGTACATACGAAGCAGCTCGCTAACGATGCTAGGAAGAGCTCTACAGGTGTTGGTCCAAGACCTTCGCCACCCATGTTCTTCGGCTCGTCGGCAACGATCTCGTAGCCGTTGCTCGTCGAGATCCTTACTCCTCCAACACCTCGTCTCCACGATGCATCGATCCAGAGGCTAACGATAGTATCCTCGCTCACAGCATCAACCCTCGAGACCCATACTCTTAGCAACGAGTTTAGCTAGACTCACGTTCTCGATCTCCAAACCTAGTCTCTGCGAACCTTCCTCTAGCTGAACCCTACAGGTAGGGCACGTGTGTATGATCATCGATACGTTCGGAGGTAGATCCTCTCTTAGACGGAGCTCGGCTACGCGTAGCGATAGCTCGGGATCCGCGATCCTAACGTTGCCTCCAGCACCACAACACCTAGCGTAGTTCCGGCAGCGCTTCATCTCTACGAGTTCTAGCCCAAGCGCTTCGATCAATGCGCGAGGTTCTTCGTACACACCTTCGTGTCTACCGAGATCGCATGGATCGTGGTAGGTAACTACGCCTCGAAGCTTACCAAGCTTAAGCACTCCTCGATTCCACAACTCGTAGAGTAGCTGAGTGAAGTGCACGACCTCGATACCGATCTCCGAGAGATCGATGCCAGCGTACTGTCTATACAGCGTCTTGAAGGTTCGGTAACAGCTTGGACACGGAGTTACTATCCGTTCTATTCCTAGCGATCTAAACGTTTCGAAGTTCTTGGAAGCAACTTCTTTGAATCCCTCGAGATCCCCGGCTAGAAGGAGTGGAAGACCGCAGCAATACTCTTCCGAACCCAGTACCCTGAACTCCATCCCTAGCGACTTCAATACCTTCGCTAGCGGAACGACGCTCTGATGATCGACGTAGCTAGCCATGCATCCAGCGAAGAGCAGTACCTTTCCACGGTTCGAAACCTCTAGACCCTCCACCCACTTACCACGATCTTCTCTAGGCAACCACAGCGGATTACCGAACTCTTCGTCCTTGATACCCTCCACCGCATCCCTAACCTTGTGATGAACCAATCCACGGCTCCAGCAACCAGCCCGCAACTCTATCACGAGCTTACCGATCTCGATCTCCTGAGGACACGAAGCGGTACAACCATCGCATACAAGGCATAGGTACAGACCTTCGCTGTAAGCTATCGAGAACCTATCCAACGAATCCCTTGGATCCCGTGCGTAGGTAGCTAAGATCCTTAGCGTTAGCGGTCCACCGAATCCTGTTCCAGCGACCTCCTTCACGGGGCATGCATCTACGCATAGAAGGCAGTGGATACACTTCCTAACCTCCTGAAGCTCTCTAGCCTTGGCAGGATCCATGGTCTCCGGAGCTACGTAGGGTTCCGAGCGGTGTAGCCATGGTCTCAACCTATCGAGTTCTCTAAGAGGTTTGGATCGATCGACGGATAGGTCCCTAACGAGCTTGAAGCTCTTGAGAGGTTCTATCGTTACGCAGTTCCCGAAGATCTTGGCGAGGTTCTCGATAGTCGTTTGGCACGCCAGCATCGGAACACCGTTGATCCTAACGCCGCACGTACCGCAAACACCTCTCCTACAGCTGTAGTCGAAAGCTAGCGTAGGATCGTAACGTTCCTGAACAACTCTAAGAGCATCCAGTACGCTTGCCTTAGGATCTAGATCGAGTTCGTACTCTTCGTACCTAGGAACCTCGTCTCTAGAGGGATCGAACCTATGTAGACGGATACGTATCCTCAACTTATCCACCCGATGAAGGGTGTAGACGCGTGATCTTGACGGGTCTAAGCTTTGCTACGGGAACACCGTTCTCGAGCTTGAAAACGATGTGTTGAAGCCAACGCTCATCGTCTCGCCGAGGATAGTCTTCGCGGTAGTGAGCACCCCTAGACTCCTTCCTTATCAGCGCTGCTCTAACGATGAGTTCGGAGATCCTAAGCATGTTAACGAGTTCGAGGGTCCTCACCATCTCTAGCGGATAGTTCCTACCTAGATCGACCACTAGCTTGGGAAGGTACTTCGCCTTCATCTCCTCTATCCTTCTAAGTGCTTGCTCCAAACCATCGCCGTTCCTAACGACGCCTACGTACCTCCACATAACCTCCTTCAACTCCTTCCTAACCACGTGCTGCCTAACGCCTTCGGAACGCTCTCGTGCGTAGCCGTAAACCCTCTCGAGTTCTCGATCAACCACGCTTCGATCTATCGATCCGTAGCCGTGGCTACGAGCGTACTCGGCAGCTACTGCACCCGCGCGACGACCGAAGACGAGTCCTTCAGCGAGCGAGTTACCTCCAAGCCTGTTAGCTCCATGAACACCAGCACTCACTTCTCCCGCAGCGAAGAGACCGCTAACGCTGGTCCTGCCATGGATATCGATCGCTACGCCACCCATGGTGTAGTGAGCGGTTGGCGTAACCTCGATGGGTTCTCGACACATGTCTATCCCTAGCCTTAGCAGGAGCTTGTACGTCGACTCTAGCCTCTCCCTAATCCTATCGCACGGAATGTGTCTAGCATCTAGGTACACACCTCCGTGAGGAGTACCGCGACCTTCGCGAACCTCTCTCCAGATAGCGCGAGCAATCACATCCCTACCCGCGAGCTCCATCTCCTTAGGTGCGTAGCGAGCCATGAACCGTTCGCCGAGCGCATTGATTAGGTAAGCACCTTCGCCGCGCACGGCTTCGGTGATCAGGATCCCTCGAACGGGTTCGGGCCATGCTAAGCCCGTTGGATGGAACTGCACCATCTCCATATCCATGAGCTCGGCACCCGCATCCAGTGCCAGAGCCATGCCATCGCCCGTAGCCTCCACGGGCGTCGTAGTGATTTCGTAGACCTGCGCTGCTCCACCCGTAGCGAGCACGATGGCACGGCTACGGATCAGCATGGGGTTCCACGAACGTATGTCCCAGGCAACGGCTCCAGCGATGCGTGTACCGTTGGTGAGGAGCTTCGATACGTAGACGTACTCGAGGATCTCGATGCCTAGGGATCTCGCTACGGATAGGAGCGTGGTCACGATTTCGTGCCCCGTTCTATCGGCTGCGAAACACGTTCGTCTACGGCTCTGCTTACCGAACGGACGCTGAGCTATCAATCCATTATCTAGCCTACTGAACGCAGCACCCCATTCCTCCAGCTCGTACACCCTATCAACGATCTCCTTCGCGAGCACTTCGACCAGATCCTGCTCGTTGAGGAACGCACCGCCTACCACGGTATCGCGGAAATGCAGTTCCCACGAATC
>JAMOOB010000499.1 GCA_027066265.1 Desulfurococcales archaeon | reverse complement strand
AACCTAACCCTCCTACTCCTAACAATGGAAATAGCAAGCTCTTCAGCAAGAGCATCACGAAGATCTTCCCTAGAACGAAGCTCCTCCAACAACTTCTCGATTAGGGACACGGATACGCCCCGAACACCGATCTTTTGAGAGGGATATAAAGGGTATTCGACTCTATCTATATCCAGCAACGGAGTCGACGAGTTGACATAGATATCGCTACCTAACGAACACGTTCTCCACGTACACTTCTAAGCATTGCACTACTGCAACCTATGGCTGTTTGCACCGCATCTACCGCTAGGCGATGGGTATGGGGATCCTTCTAGGTGCTTTCATCGCATTCGTACTGAACCTATGCCTAGGATGGTTCTACCCCTTCGGATCACTGATAGCTGGGTTCGTAGGTGGTTACGTAGCTGGTGGTGGTGCTGGTAGAGGATTCTTGGCGGGTTTCCTAGGTGGTTCGATGAGTGCTTTCCTCCTAGCGATAGCTCTATCACTGTTCGGAGGATTGATTGCTGGTCCTCTAGGATCTTTGATAGGGTTCTTCGCGGATCTCATCGGTGGTCTAACGACGTGTTTCGCGGTAGCGATCCTATCGGCAATCGGTGGTTTGGTGAGAGGGATCGTAGCTTCGAGGAAGTAGCTATGGATTCTAAGGAACTAGCCTAGGTATCCACGGATCTTCGCTGCTTCGAGTACTAGCGATCGGAACTCCTCCACTCTACCGTTTTCGAGTGCTTCCCAAGCCTTCCTCAAGACCTTCCAGTACTCCTCCTCTACACCCATGGATGGTTCCAACCCTAGCTCTCGACCAACGTGCTTGACTACCTCTACGAGCTTCGCAACCGTGTCTCGCGGTATCCATAGCGATGCTATCTCTTCGCTGAGGTACGACATGTCGTAGCGGTAGCTCTGCACCAAGTACTCGAGATGAGGTAGTTCGCTAACGATTCTCCACTCCTTCGATAGAGCTTCTAGGTCTAGGATCGTGGGTGGGATCCCTACGGTGTAGCACGTTGCCGTGAAGGTAATGGCTCTGGGAAGACCTTCGCCACGACCGTAGCTCGTTGGTGGTAACCTATCGCGTGTTCTAGGCATGTTCGCCGCGATCGTTCTAACAACGTCGATAACCAGTCCTAGCCTAGCTCTGTAGATCTCTCTACACCTAGCAACGGTTTCACGAAGCTTCTTCTCCAGATCTATGTCCAGCACCGTTGCTCTACGTCTAGAACCATCGATTAGCTTCTGCACGGTTTCGAGGTAGAGATCGTAGGGAGTATCGTAGCGAAGAGCGCTCTGTATCGTAACGGTTCGGTAGCCGCTCCACGTCGATACCCATAGATCTACGTACCGTGGTTCTAGGAATCCTCGGAACGGTGGTTTGCCAACGCCTAGAATGGGGTACACAGCGATCCCCTCCTCTTCGCTCCACCTCGATAAGGAGCTGAGTGCTACCGCCATCGACACCGTGCTGGCTAGATGACCGCTCTCTAGAGCTGCATCGCTCTTCCCTAGGAAGATCCTCATCTCCTCTACGTGCATACCAACGTTCTTGATCAGCGAAACCCTGAACGCTTCCGCTATCGCACCCGCACGAAGATGCCTAGAGGTATCCTCGAGCAACGGGATGACGGTGGGTGTCGTAGCTATCCTAACCCCAACCTCTTCCTCGACAACCATCTGTAGCTTGATCAATCGTCGCTGGATCGAAGATGCGTGGAGAGGGTTCTCGAACATTGGTAGCACTACGTAGCATATCGGTGGTGGTAACCCTAGCCTAGCAGCACGTGCATTGGTTAGGAACACGGTTAGCAGCGAATGCATGTGTCGAGACACGTCTTCGAGCCTATCGTTGGGTATCCTAACGGTGATCAGCCTACGGTACCCCAGATCTATCCCGAGAGCACGGCATCGCTCAACGATCCACTCGGGTTGGTGGTAAGGCGTTAGCTTACCTTCGTAGTCAACCATAACCTCATCGCATAGATACCTAGAGAAAGCATTGATCGCATCCTCCACCTCCTCCGAAGCAGGGACGTACCTCGTAGAATCCGGGTGCTGCGTAGCCATCAGCACGGGTACAGCTCGACAGCTCACCGAAACCCAGATGCGTAAGCCTCGAACCCCCGGTTTTAGAGTGTTCTAATGTTAGGTGCTCAACGAACACGAACCGTATCGAAACCGTGACCAACCACGATCCGGCGTCTAGGATCTACATCGATACGAACTCCCTCTTCCACCCAGCCATGACCCTCTTCATCTCTTCGAGGATCCGAGCCAAGGATTCGAGAGCTTCTCGACGCGTACGAGCAGCTATCGCTATGAGCAACAGTGGTTCTCCAGGAGCTAGCTCTCCCTCCCTAACCACGGTCACGCAGTCGATTCCTAGACAGTTCTCCTCAACGAAACGCCGTAGGTACTCGAGATCCTCGCTACGTGGTTCAACCAAGAGCTTCTCCACGTGCATCCCTTCTCGGATCCTCTTCACGATGCCTAGGTAAAGCTGGATGGAACCGCACTCCGGATCGCTACGACAACGCTCAGCGATCTCTTCGAGGAACGTTCGTGGATCTAGGTTTCGAACTACGAGTAGGCGAGCCACGGCGCACCCTATGCAGCCTCGTTGTAGAGCATATTAACCTCGGTACCTAGACACCTTTCGGGCCCGAACGAGAGGGTTGGGCTATGGATCGGGAGCGTAGGGATCCATTCCGAGACGTTGAGCGGGTAATCATCGCGGTAAGCAACGCTATCGAGGATCTAGTTGAGCGTAGCGTTAAGGCTGTGACGAGCATCGTTCCGTGGAGAAGGTACTACGTCTACGAAGACGACGATACGTACCGTATCTACGTCGAGATTCCGGGAGCTGAGAAGGATAGCATCGAGCTCTTCGTCGAGACGACCAAGATCTTCGTCAAGGCTAGGAACGCCGTAGATGCACCTCATCTACCGAAGGAGTACAGGGTTAGGATCGAGCTAAGGGATCCCATAGACGTGGATAGCGCTAGAGCTAGGTACGTCAACGGGATCCTGGTGATCGAGGCTAGGAAGAAGGTTAGCGGTAGGAAAATCTCCGTAGAGTAGCTAGTCGATTCCTACGGGCTACGAAGAAGAGTAGCGAAGCGGCTAGCTACGGTTCTCAGCAAATCATCTGTTGATAAGCGTATCCAAACGATCCTCGCTGAACGTATCGATGAAGCGTAGCACAGCGTTAAAGCGATAAGAAAGCTTTGTACCATCCTCTCGACGAGGAGCTACGTCTGCTCAGCGTAAACCTCTCGATGGCGTCGAGATAGAGCCGAAGCTGATTGCGTAGCGGCGTAGCTACGTCGATGATCGGGTCGGCGTCGTTCGTAGGGTTCCGTATATGCATCTCTATCGCGAACCATTATCCTCGACGCGCGACTTGATCTAGGATTCTTCTCTATGAGCTGGCGATTCTTGTCTTGTACCTACCTGCGATCTGTATATCGTGTGTTCGCCCGAGACTATGTACGCTATGGTGACGGCCACTATCATTCCGGGTAGGAGAGTGTAGCTCCCGGTCATCTCGGCGATCATCAAGGTTACGGCTAGCGGTACTTTACCGGCTGCTCCGAACAGACTAAGCATGCCTACTATGATAAAGGGTCTCACGTCGTGGATAATCGCAGGGAAGAGATTTGCGAAGACTATGCCTAGCGCAGCACCAATGAAAGCACCTACAGTTAGGCCCGGCGCAAACACGCCACCACTACCACCGGAACCGATCGAGAAACCCGTAGCCACCATCTTGAGGATGGCTATCAACATCAACGCTAGTGCGATCGGCATTCCATGGGTATGGATCTCATCGAGTTCACCGTCTAGAAGGATCTGGATCCAGCCATAGCTCGTCGACAACACTTCGGGAAATACGAGACCTATAAAACCCGTTACGAGACCTCCAACGACTGGTTTCAGGTATCTACACAGCCTAACCCGGCTGAACAGAGCATGGATACCGTAGAAGATCTCTACGTACAGGATCGCAGCTAATCCGCATGCTATTCCTAGAACTGCGAAGAATGGTAGGTACAGTGGATCGAATCCTAGTCTATGGTATCCGAAGACGGGTGTGAACCCGGTTACGGATCCGAAGATTACGTAGCTTACGGTAGACGCTATTAGTGCTGGGTAGAGGACCTCTGCTTCGATGTCTCTCCGATAAAGGATTTCAGCTGCTAGTATAGCTCCACCTATCGGAGCCTTGAATATCGCACCTATACCAGCACCGATACCGGTAGCAAGCACGATCCTTCTATCCCTAGTAGGTAGCTTTAGGAGATCGGCTATCATCGAACCTACGCCAGCAGCTATCTGAGCTGTTGGACCTTCCCTCCCCGCCGATCCACCGGAACCTATCGTTATGGCTGACGCAATCATCTTCACTAGGATTACCCTACGTCTAACCCTCCCTTCACCGAAGTGGAAGGCGTGTATAGCTGCATCCGTACCATGTCCCTCCGCTTCGGGAGCGAATCTGTAGACTATGAGCCCGGACATCGCACCGCCTAGAGCCGTAGCGAGAGGTAGCAACCAGTACCTATCGCCGGGAACGAAATACGTGGTTCCTCCCTCTCCACGAGGTTTTGGTATGGATGTGTGTAGAAGCAATCCAAAGAATAGATCGGTGAAGAGATCCAGCATGTAGTGAAACGCTAGCGCTGCTACGCCCGAAACCACGCCTACAATGATCCCTATAACGAGCCATCTACGAAAGTACACCGCTCCATACCTCAACGAATAACGTAGCCTCTGAATGCATTCAGCAAACCCCCTGTACACATCGATGCGAAGCACGTTGCTGCTTCTACTCGACAACTATGCTACACCCATCACCACTAATTGACATGGCGAGGAGTTGCCTAGCCGTTTACTGCGACCACCGCTTTAAGCATATGGTAAACGTGGAATGCAGACCTACGATTGTCGCCGATATCGTACTCTTCATTTCTTGGGATAGGGATCGCGTCGTAGAGAAACCGTTCCAGATCCCTTACCGTCGCTGCTCTACGAAGACGATTCTGCTCGATCTCGTTTGGATCGATGATTGGTAGCAAACCTCCTCACCTTGGTTCCGTAACCTAGGTCTGTCCACATACTGCATTAATCACCTGAACCATACCTCATCATACGTAGTAGACTGCTTTGTTGTGATACTGCGTG
>JAMOOB010000498.1 GCA_027066265.1 Desulfurococcales archaeon | reverse complement strand
GAAGCTTGTTGATTATCGACTCGAGCAAGGGTCTCGCTCTCCCACCGATGATCCTCTTCCTCAGCTCCGGCAACACCTTCTCGATCTTCGCGATCTCCTCGATCATCCATCCGTACCTAGCTAGCCTCTCGCTGACGTACTTTTCGAACGCTTCCCTGCTCCAGAACAATCCGCATAGGCAGTGCCCGTACCTCTGGATATCGCTGTAAACGTAGATGCACGGACACACCTTGTCCTTGTTGAGCTCGTAGATCCGCTCCGGTGTAGCACCTGCTACCTTACGGAGTGGTCGACATGGGCAGAAGGGGTAGCCGTAGAGATCGATGTTCTTCAACAGCTTTGCGATCAAGTACATGAACTGCGTGTCGTTGGGGTTGCGGTAGTAGCCGTGCTTCTCGGCGAAGCTCTGGAGCCTGGTTAGCAACTCCTGCAACCTTGGATGAGTCCTTACGTACGCCTCGGTTACGTAGGTGTGGAGATACTTCCTCAGCTTCTCGTCGTCTACGGGAATCCCGTAGAACCTAACAACGTTGTTGATCCTCGTCGCGGGCGTTGCGGTGATGTCGAACGGTGGCTCGACGTAGCTAGCGTTGTAGATCTTCAGCTCGACGTTCTCGGGAAACAGCGCGGCTAGCTCCGTGAACACCTCTATCGCTACGGGACACACCTCGCAATCATCGTCCACAACAAGCTCTATCGAGAACCTCGCCTTCGGCGAAGGAAGCTCGAAGCCCTTCAGGTACCTCGGTACGCGACTCAGAAGTATCGCTTCGATGCGCGGCTTCATCTTTTCGGTCAATCCCTTGCACGGGATCAGAACCACGTTGTTTATGGTCTCGGATCCGGATGCGCTCACGAGGCATTCACCTCGATGAGGAAGTCGGTTGGAAGACTAAAAACGTTGTTGTATAGGATCGAGAAAGCGAGGGGATCCGTCACCTTCTCCTCACGAACTTCCTGCGTGGTGTAGCAGGTGCTACACAGTGCTTTACCGGCGACGCGAAGCCGAACACGAAGCCCGCGATCGATGCGATGCCCAGCGTACCCGTCGCCATCATCGCTTGCGTAGCGTTCGTTGCCTGGATCCCTAGCCAGGATAGGAACGATGCTACGAGGCTTGCCAGAGCGTCCCAGTTCACGGTGATGATCCCAGCCATCCACAGCAAGTAGGTCGGGAGCAACGCCAAGCCCACGAGTAGGAGTAGCCACTGAGCAAGCTTCCTAGCCGCGTAACCAACGAGGGCACCTATGGTAAAGCCTCCGATCGCTTGCAGAGCGAGAGTGGATGCGTCCATGACACTGCCCCTAGATGATCGATTTCTTTCGCTTCCTAACGCTCTTCGCGTTCCTAGACTCCAGGGATTCCACGATCTTCAGCAACTTCTTCGCGAGCTCGTTCCACGTTTCGGCGCGGAGCCTCTTCTTCAACTCCAGGAATATAGCGTACGTCTCGTCGTCGAACGGAATCCTGTGATAGTACTTCGCCACGATCCCACCCCAGATGATGCCGGTACTAGTGCTAGTACTAGTACTACTCGCTCGCTATTAACTCCACTCGAGGCAGACCTCCGCATCATCGCTACACTCACCGCTCTTCTTGCGGAGAACGCTCCTCAGCTTCTCGAGTATGCTCGTACCGGATCGAGGTTCTCGAGAATCGGTGTAGGAGCTCCTCCTCTTGATGAACGGCACCCTCTCACCGCGACGGTCTAAAGCACAACGCATTTTAGCTGTTACGCTTGAGCAACGAGCGGTGACGGCATGAGGATAGTCTTTGCGTTGTTTGGGGGCTTGCTACTGGGTCTAGCGATAGGGATCTTCATCGTTGGGGCGCCCCTCATCGCGACGCTCGCCGGCGTACCACTGCTTCTAGTGATCGGCATCGCGATCATCGCGTTCGTCGGCGGTCTACTCATCGGTAGGCTCGGCACCAAGGAGCAGGCGATCCAGCCACCGAGGTTCGGAGGAAGAGTCTTCGAGTTCCCCCAAGGTCCGCTACTCGTCGAGATAGCTCTGAAGAGAGCCGGCTACGTCGTGAAGCGCAGGGGGTGAGACCATGACGCAGGTTCCGCTCGAGTGGCGCGTGATCGCCGAGAGGATTGCCGAGACCGTGAACCGGAAGCTCGCCGACGTCTACGCCAGGATCGAAGCCATGGAGTCGAGGCTCAAGATGCTCGAGCGGGAAGTCGAGGCTCTTCGCTCCAGAACCATCGAATCTGTGGTGAAGGGAGTTCTATCGGTGAAGACCGAGGAGATCGTCGATGCCGTAGCGAAGCGCGGCGCCGCATCGCTTGATAGCGCGGTCGCTCGGATAGAGTCGATAGCTTCCACGATCCGCGAAGCCGTGGAGGGGATCAAGGACGTTGTTACGAGGATGGAGAGGATCTCGAGCGAGATCCAGCGTGCTAGCGCTAGGATACCGACGCAGGTAACTATCGATGAATCCGCCGTGGTTGGAGCGATCTCGAGGTACCTCGAACCGATGGTGAGCTCCCTCTCATCGATCGGTAGGAAGCTCGACGAGGTTAGCAAGATGGTGGAGAGCGTAGCTACGCAACTAGCCGAGATCGGCATGGTTGCGAAGAACGCGCTGGCGTACTCCAAGGAAACGTACGAGATGATCAAGAAACGCATCGAGGAAGTCGAGGCGGAGGAAGCGGAGAGCGAAGAGGAGGGTGAGGAGTGATGAGCATCTACATCAGTCCCGATGAGATCGTTGCGGAGATCCGCAGGATCTACCCCACGGACAAGGTTACGAAGACCGTGCCGCGACCCGAGCCGCCGCGGATCACATTTGCAAACGAGTACCTCTACGCCGTGCCGATCTATATCTACGGAGAGGGTGTTCGAGGGCAGTACCTGCGGCACGCGGTATTCGAGCGCGACGGTAAGCGGTACTGGGGCATCGAGTACGGCTGGGTAACGCTCTACGGAGAGACGAGCGATAAGCACATAGTTCCGCTCGTCGTGATGGGGTTGCCGACGAGGTTCGTCTTCAGCTACCGTCCCAACGAGTTCGTGAGGTTCATCATCGATGAGGTGCCGGTGGATTACCTAGAGTGCCGAGAGGATCAGATCATCAACCTGGAGCGCGTCATGAGCGGCAGGGATCCCATCATGATCATCGACAAGTACGACATCCTGCGATCCGGAGCCGGCGCGGTGCCTCCCGACCTCATCGATCGGGTCATGGAGTACCACGCGATCATCGAGCAACTGCAACGAGCGTTGGCGCAGTACGAGAAGAGCATCAACGACTACAGAACGACGATAAGGGTGCTCGAGGCTAGGATCGCGAAGTACCAGGAGCTTCTGAGGTTCTACGAGGAACGCATAGTGAAGCTGAGCACCGAAGTGACGAGCATCCAGGCGGAGCTCATCCGTCTGAAGGACGAGATGGCTGTGAGATCCACGGAGGTTACGGCGGCGGAGGAAGCCATGAAGAAGCTCATGGATGTGGTGGATAGGCTCCGAGACCTCGTATCGGAGCTCGCCGAGCTACGAACCGTTGCGAAGGAGGGCGAGAGGAAGTGAGCGGGATCGTAGCCAGCATCAACGCGTTGATAAGGGAGCTCATCAAGCTGTGCACCGAGGCGCGCTTCAACCGCGCTAGGCAAGAGGATCTTCTTCGCGTTCTCGACGAGCTGGAGACGCAGATCGATAACATGGTGCAGGCGCTCGTACCGGAGAAGATCACGGACGAGAGGTTCCGGCTCGTCGAGAAGGGGCTGAGGGAGCTGATGGATAAGTTGCGGGAGGTTAGGGAGTTCATAGTCTTCGGAAGGCTCGTTCGCGCGAAGAAGAAGCTCCTGGAGGTACAGGAGCTGGCGCGACACGTCTACAGACTCATGCTCATCATACGAGCCGGCGCGCCTACGCCGATGATCTTCCAGTTCACTCCGTTCAGAACCGTTGAGCTCCCCGCCGTGGAACCGCTGCTCTTCTCGAACCCGATGGCGGCTCAGATCTACAACGTTCTGCAACGCCGCGGAGAGATGAGCTTGGAGGATCTCGCTAGGGAGATGCATATCACGGACGCGAACCGCGACGAGTTCAACCGCGCAATATCGCTCCTCATCTCCATGGGCTACGTCACGCCGTACCTAACACACGACAACCGATTGATTCTGCGAGCCAGAAGGTAGGTGTAGCGGGTGCTACACGATGGTGTACAGCATCTTCTACTACGCGACCGAAGCGATCACGCGAGCGGTAGTCTCGCTGATACTCAAGGCGCTGGAGCGCAGGAAGCCTAGCGTCGAGAGGAAGGCTCCGGAGGTAGAGATCCTGTACTCGGCGTCTGCATGGGGCTTCGCGAGGGTTTCGAGCTACGGTCTGGTTGCGGAGTACCGCTTCGTTCCTAGAGCTACGAGGCTCAGCATCTCGATACCGGAGCTAGTGCCGTTGAACATCGAGCATCGGCGCATCGAGGCGCAGCCAGAAAGGTTGTTCTTCACGTTCACCGAAGCGGCTTCGAAGGACTGGTTCAAGACCATCGAGTGGCTAGCCGAGCAACTCGAGAAGAAGAGCTCGTCGAAGGAGTAGCACAACGCTTTTCGTTCCTCGAACCGTTCCTCCTCTCGATGATGAGTGGGGAGACGCCGAGCCGTGACGAAGCACATCCGTGCTGATCTTCTTCCACTTCTCGGGTGGGGGGCGATGCTCGTCGAGGTGGTGCTAGAAGCCGATCCGCGTTGTCCTAGGTGCGAACGATTGTTCAAGCTCGTTAGGCAGATCTGCAACGAGCTCAACATCCCCTTCACCATGAGGCTCTTCGGAACGCACGCGGTGTCGGCGTACGCCGAGGACTCGGTTTCCCATACCTTCGATCCGGATTGGATCCAGCGCTACGGATTGAAGGAGCATAAGAGGAAGCTGAAGAAGATGGAGCCGGTGCTGAGGTTCTTCAGAGCCATGGGGATGCAACCGTTTCCCAACCTCGTCATTAGGTGGTACGACGGCGCCAGGGTGAAGGAGATCGTCATCAGCGGTTTCGATCCCAGCGACGAGGAGAAGGTGAAGCAGTTCGCTACGAACATCCGGAAGCTCCTCGCGATCCTGAAGAGCGTACGGTAGCGGAGCGAACATTTATATCTCGCTCTCTCCGAGAAAGGGAGCGGAGGGTGAAAAGATGACTCGCATACTAGGAAGCGGTCTCGGAGCCCTAAGAGAATTCCTAGAGAAGTGTCTAAG
>JAMOOB010000497.1 GCA_027066265.1 Desulfurococcales archaeon | reverse complement strand
TCACTTCTTTATCGTTCTGCTCGGTAGGGAGGATGCTTCCAAGGCGAAAGCGTTAGAACTCGAAATGCCTCTCAACGTTGTCGTACACGTCGTTCCGCGTGCAAGGGTTAGGAATACGAGGATCGAGCAACTAGCTTGGGAGATCAGCGTTGCTCGAGCAAAGCTTAGGCTCCGAATATCGTGGGTAGACGGATCCTTCGAACTCCACGATCGCGGAGAACCTCTGGTAGATGAACGTGGTGCTGAGCTCGGCTACGAACCAGCACACGATCTCTTCGTAGTGCTCGAACGAGGAGTCGAACTACTTAAAGAGTTGAGTGGGATCGAGCTTCCGGAAACGATACTCATGCTTAGGATGATGGGTGGCACTCATCTAGCTTACTGTGGTTCCAAGCCCTGTCTCAAGCTATCGATCCCTGACGAAGGATTGGATATCGGTGTCGAGAAGCTGTTCAACGATATTCGCGACGTTAGGCTATCTACGCTCGTTGAAAGGAATCGATCCGTGTTGAACTTATTCGAAAGAGTTTCGCTGAGGTTCCTCAAACAGTTCGAGAACGTGGATACCGTTATCGTACCTCTGAGCGGTGGTAAGGATAGCGCGGTAGCGCTGTACCTAGCTCTCAAGACATTTCCTCGAGAGAAGATCGTTGGCGTATACGTTCGTACCGGAGTCGATTTCCCTACCTGCGATACGTACGTCGAGAAACTCGCTAATCGATTCGGTATCGAGCTAGTTGTAGAGGATGCCGGAGTTAGAGAACGATTGCTTCAGGGAGCTCCTCTTCCTACGCATAGCGATAGATGGTGTACAGCGCTCAAGATAGCTGCTATAGATCGCGCTATTAGACGGGTAGCTAAGGGAAGGACTCTCGTCGTTGTTGGGGATCGCGATGCAGAATCGCGAACACGTTCAGCTAGACCAGCGGTAAGGATCGAGCATGGAAGAATCGTGGTAGCACCACTCAAGTACTGGAGCACCATACATACCCAACTCTACGCGAAACTCGTTGGGCTAGAGCTAAACGAGTTGTATAGCTATGGATTCTACCGCATAGGTTGCTACATCTGTCCTGCGCTAAGGAGCTGGGAGCTAAGGATAATGCTTAGGTACCCAGAGCTTCTGAAGAACGTGGATCGAACACTCTTCGAAAGGTTTCTAAAGGCGAAGCAAGCGTTTAGAGAAGTACATACCCCTTCAAATGGGTACTAGCAGTACCTACCGATACATTTAACTACGAGAAGATAGCTCTCGAGATGGTAGGTGTTCTACATGCGTAGGGATCTAGCGGTATTGCTAGTGCTGGGACTGATGGTTCTACCCATGCTAGGCAATGCGTTTGCAAGCAGTGGTAGCTACAGGGTAGTTGTTGTGAATCCCTACGGCTACGGGTACCATCTAGAGATCGTATGTAGTAGTGGCGCAACCTATAGCTACGACTATAGCGATTCGTATCGCGAGATATACGTATCGAAGTACTCTTGTGGAGAGATAGAGAAGGTAGTCATGAAGTACGTACTACCCAACAGCAAGGAGTTGAAGTACTCAGTGAAGCCAATGAACGTCGTCGGGGATCACGATACGATCTACGTAACGACGTTCCCGCCATGGTTCGACGAAATAACTTCGGAGACCGAGATAGGGGATCAAGACGTACCGTTCTTCGCATCGTATAGCTGGTACGATATCGCGTCCTACAGCAATCCATGGCCTGTAGAACCACCGTGGCCCGTATACCATCCACCTGGCTTCAGTGGTTCGCCATACGGTCTCGAATACATGGTTGGTACCGAGGGATGCTTTGTCGAGGAAGCGATGGCTGGTAGGATCTTCGTGATGTTCTACGACTTTGCAGAGCCTAGGGTAAGCGATATCCTCGACAGCATCGGTGTACAGAACTCCGACAACCGTACCGAGATCGCTGCTACCGCTCTATGGGCTGCTCAACTCGTTAGGGAAGCCAAGGAGCGTGAACCAGACTTCGAGCTAGTATTCCGATCCGCTATGGCTATCCTGATCAAGTACGAACACATGCCGTTATGGAAAGCGATCCTCGCATCGATATCTATCTACTACCTAAGCTGGATCGTACACTACGCTCTGAACTACTGGGACTACGATGGATCCGTAAGGGATTTGATCTACGTAGCTATCCTCGAAGGCATCAAGAGCGATGCTAACTACGTCGCATTGTTCCCCGAATGGAGCAAGGTTACGGAGAGCGCATGGATCGCTATGTGTAGAAGGCTTGAACAGTACACGGTTCCAGCAATGACTCCAACCTACACCCATACGCTAGTCGTAGGAGCGTTAGCCAAGTACCTAGGTCTAGCTAGCAAGCTCTACAGCGGAGCCACAAACATCGTACCGCTCTTCGCCGAGAAACTCCGCGGATCCAGTACTCACCACATCGAAACAGCGATGAGTCCCTCCGTAGAACGCTAAGCTTCGATCACAAACAACATCTTTTTGCTTCGTTCTCGAGAACCACGTACTTTTCATCTACGAATCGAAAACGTACTACGTAAACGAAAAAGTCTCTAAGATGATCGAGATTTGCGGTACTTTGGATGGTACTTCTTAATCGTTTCGTCTCTGATCTGCTTAAGCTCTTCCTCGGGTAGAATCGCTAGGAGCTCCCATGCGAGATCGAGAGTCTGTTCGAATGTTCTATGCTCGTACTCTCCCTGATTAATGAATCTCCTCTCGAATTGATCCGCGAACTCTAGGTACTTCTTATCGCGTTCGCTGAGAGACTCCGTACCTATGATCATGGTTAGCTCTCTGATGTGTTGCCCCTCTGCGTAGGCAGCTATGAGCTGGCTAAACACCTCCTTGTGATCCTCCCTAGTCTTACCGGGACCGATACCGTCCTTCATTAGTCGCGATAGTGATAGGAATACGTCGACAGGTGGATAGATACCTTTCCTCCACAATTCTCTGGATAGAACGATCTGTCCCTCGGTTATGTAGCCCGTGAGATCGGGAATGGGATGCGTAATATCGTCGTCTGGCATGGTTAGGATGGGCATGATGGTTACGCTACCCTTCTTACCCTCGACACGACCAGCTCTCTCGTATATCGTTGCCAGATCCGTGTACATGTAGCCAGGGTAGCCACGTCTGCCCGGAACCTCTTCTCTAGCTGCCGAGATCTCTCGAAGAGCTTCGCAGTAGTTCGTCATGTCGGTTATGATCGCCAGTACGTGCATATCGTGCTTCCATGCAAGGAACTCTGCCGCTGTCAGAGCTACTCGTGGAAGTGCAAGCTTCTCTACGGTGGGTGCCGATGCAGTGGTTATGAACGCTACGGTCCTGTCTAGAGCACCCATCTTCCTAAGCTCTTCGAGGAAATACATCGCCTCCTCGTGAGTTACACCAATCGCTCCGAAGACGACCGCGAACTTCTCTTCAGCACCCCTAACCCTTGCCTGTCTAACGATCTGCATCGCTACTCGGTTATGTGGAAGACCGGATCCACTGAATATCGGAAGCTTCTGACCTCTAACCAACGTCAGCAGACCGTCGATGACCGAGATCCCCGTCTCGATGGGTTCCGAAGGTGGGAGCCTAACAGCTGGGTTCAGCGGAGCTCCATGTATATCGAGGTAGTCTTCGGGAACTATCGGTGGTCCACCATCTATGGGTCTACCCAGACCATCGAAGATCCGTCCAAGCATGTCTAGCGATACGGGAAGCTTCAGCGTTTCTCCGCGGAACCTAACCACGGTCCTACCGTAGGCTATTGCAGAGGTACCTCCGAACACCTGGATGATCGTAACGTCGCGGCTAACATCTATGACCTGCCCCAACCGGGTCTCTCCATCTATCCTAACCTCGACGATCTCGCCGTACCTGACCCCAGGAACGGATTTTACGAAGAGTAGCGCACCTCGAGCACCTACCGTAGCACTAGTTTCGCGAACGAACATGGTGGTAGCCATAGCCTTCACCTCGATCAGCTTGCTCTAAGAAACTGTGCTTCGGCTAAGTACTTCTTGATAAGCTCGTCGAACTCTCGATCGATCTCCTGCATAATCTCGTGAATCAGCTTGTTCACTAGCAGATCGTTGGGCTGCGTCTTGAGCTTCACTATCCTAACCCTTACCGGTAGCGAAACGATCTTGGATACCGGGATTCCTTTCGCTACCGCTTCCCTTGCACGTTCGTAGAACTTCATGATGGCCTTCATTATGGCGTGATCTCTATCCGGTGGCGAGTAGCTATCGTGTGGATCGAAAGCGTCTTGCTGAAGGAATCCTTCCCTAATCATCCTCGCGATCTCTAGCGTAAGCTTATCCTCTTCGGGTAGTGCTTCGGGACCAACAAGCCTAACTATGTCGGCTAGCTCGGCTTCGCGCTGCAGTATCGACATAGCTATGGCTCTGAACTTGCTCCACTCACCGTTCGTGAACTGATCCCACCACTTCCTTACGAACGGTATGTACTGGCTATAGCTAATCAACCAGTTGATGGCTGGGAAGTGTCTCCTCGTAGCGAGACCGTAGTCTAGCGCGAAGAGGCACTGTACGTATCTAAGCGTGGACTGGGTAACGGGTTCGCTGAAATCGCCGCCCGGTGGCGATACCGCTCCCACGATCGTCAAGCTACCTCTTCGCTCCGGTCTACCGAGGGTCTCGACGTGTCCAGCACGTTCGTAGAACTCTGCGAGACGCGAAGATAGGTAGGCTGGGAATCCTTCTTCGCCAGGCATTTCTTCTAGACGACCGCTGATCTCCCTCATTGCTTCGGCCCATCTACTCGTAGAGTCGGCGACCATGATCACGTCGTAGCCCATATCCCTGAAGTACTCGCCTATCGTAACGCCTAGGAAGACGCTGGTTTCCCTAGCAGCTACCGGCATGTTGCTGGTGTTGGCGATGAATACCGAGCGCTCCATCATGGGTCTCTTCCTACGTGGATCCATCAACCTTTTGAATGTGTAGAGAGCGTCAGCCATCTCGTTACCGCGCTCGCCGCATCCTACGTAGATAGCTATGTCGGCATGGCTCCACTTCGTGATCTGCTGCAGGGTTACGGTCTTGCCGGTGCCGAATCCTCCGGGAATAGCTCCCTTACCACCCTTGGCTAGCGGGAACATGTAGTCGATGATCCTTATACCCGTAACGAAGAGTTCGCTAGGCTCTAGCTTCCTTCGGTAAGGCCTAGGCTTTCTAATGGGCCATAGCTGGTACATCTTGATCTCGATCTCCTTACCTTCGTGCTCCACGATGGCTATCGTATCCT
>JAMOOB010000496.1 GCA_027066265.1 Desulfurococcales archaeon | reverse complement strand
TAGCTCGTCTATCGAAGCCCTTACCTTGTCGCGAAGCTCCTTGGGTAGGTGATCCAGTGCTTCGTCCTCGACGCCCATGATGGTGTTGAGTAGGTCTAGCACTTTCAGCTCCTTCAATAGCCTGAATATCCTGCTAGTCCTCGATAGGAATCTCTCGATCTCGGGCTTCTTGCTCTCCAACAGCTTCCTACCAGCTTCCGTAAGCTCGTAGACCTTCCTCCTACCCACGACTTTCGACGTTACCAGACCCTCCTTCTCTAACGCGTGTAGCGTTGGGTAGAGAACGCCAGAGCTAGGTTCGTACTCTACGCCGAGCACCTCTCCCAACTTCTTCATTATGCCGTAGCCATGCAGAGGTTCCTTCTCCAACACGTAGAGGATGAGATACTTTAGGACTCCTCTAGCCTTTGTTAACTCGAACACTTTGCGACACCGCATACACACATCTCTAGAGCTATTTAAATCCTTGCTGTCTAAAGATTACGTAGACATAAAGCAGGGGAATGCTGGCTCCGTAGACGCGTAGAGGAAGAGCTGGGGGAACTGCGATGGCATTGATAGAGCTGCGGAACGTCGTCAAGGTGTATCGAAGCGGTAGCGTTGAAACCATCGCTCTGAGGGGGATAGATCTAGAGATCTATCGAGGAGATCTGGTAGCGATCATGGGTCCCTCGGGATCGGGGAAATCAACGCTCCTCAACATCATGGGGCTCCTCGATAGACCCACCAAAGGCTTGGTGCTGATCGATGGAATCGACGTGTCTAAGCTAAGCGATCGAGAGCTCGCCAAGATTCGCAACCGTAAGATAGGGTTCGTATTCCAGCAGTTCAACCTCATAAACAGGTTGACGGTCTACGAAAACATAGAGCTTCCACTCATTGCCCGAGGAGTTCCCCCTAGCAAGAGAAGAGCTATGGTTCTGGAGGCTCTGAAGAAAGCTGGTGGAGATCCTTCGTGGTTGAGGAAGAGACCGAACCAGCTCTCGGGAGGACAACAACAACGAGTAGCGATTGCTAGAGCGATAGTTGGCTCTCCAGACATAATTCTAGCCGACGAGCCTACGGGGAACCTAGACCGCACATCGGCTAAGATCGTTGTCCAGACCTTCCTCGAACTCAATAGGGTTGGTCACACCATAGTCATCGTTACCCACGACCCCGAGGTCGCGAACTGTTGCCGCGACATCTTCGTGATCCGCGATGGTAGGATCGTAGATCTTCTCGAACCGGATCCATCTAGATGCATAGTGAACACAGCTCGCTAGGCATCTCCATCTCTAGGAAAGATCGAAGGCTTTATACCGTGTGCGAGGAAGCTTCATGAGGGCGGCATATCGTGAGACGCTTGGTAGCGATCCTCATCGTGTTGACGACCTTGATGAGCTTCCTCGCTCAATCCATCGATTCGCAGCTTCTGGAAGCTCAGCAATCCAACGAGTTGAATTTGAAGCTCGTGGACTACGGACTTACCTCGACGCATGCCGTGAAAGGTCTTCGATACGTACGTACGTACCTAACCTTGTTGAATCGAGGCAACGCTACGATCCTAAGCATTGCTACGACCTTCACGATTCTCGAAGGTGGGGTATTCGAGAACGCTTCGCGTAGATGCTTCGTCGAGACCGTAGGTAGCTATGGAGAGGGCTCATTCATAAACATCGTTTCGTGCCCCATGCTCATCGACGAGAACGCTACGAAGATCGTGGTAAAGGTCGAGAGCGAGATCCTGTATCGAACGGGTTTAGAGTCTAGGTGGGGATCGCTATCGTGGATCCTATCCATCGAGCTACGCGAACCGTGGATCGATCTCGAGGTGTTGAAGAGCTGGTGGAGTTCTTCGCATGCCTATCCCGGTAGCGAGGATCTAACGCTCTTCGTTGTGCTTCAGAACCTGGATACGGTCGATGTAATCGATGCCGTAGCCGAGCTCTACCTACCCAGCTCTTTCTACCCTACGAAGCTCGTGGTCGACGGGATAGGGATTGCGAGGGGTTCGCGAGCCGTAGTTTCGTTTCGGGGGATCTCCATCGATCCGTACGCTGTGCCGGGTACCTACCTAGCGAAGCTCGTAGTCGATGGATTGGCTCGTGGTAGGGATGGATCGATCCACCGCTTCGTCGAGACCTTCGTACTCAACCTATCGATCGAACCACGCTTCGGCAACGTAGTTGCGTTGCGAGACGTATACTTCTCGAACCGTGGCATCGCCTACGCGAGGGGTAGCGGAATGGATCTGAGGATCGTTCTACAGGTAGTAAAGCCCTCAACAACGGTTAGGTACCTCAGAGCCTACGTATGTCTACCGAGCAACGCATCGTTCATCGATGGCGAGCCTTGTAGGAACGTATCGCTTAGCGGTGTCTACGGCTACGGAGAACCCATAGTTCTAGACCTCGGAACGGTAAGAACGTGGTTCAGCACCGAAACCCTCGCCACGATAATCATCGACCTCGAGTACCTAGCGAGTGTCAGAGGTGCCGAAGCGTGGTGTAGACAGATCCTAACGACTCGCGTAGAGATCGTGAAGCCTAGGCTCAAAATCGAGCTCGTTGACTATGGGTGGAGCGGTGGATACGCTTCGAATCGAAGCTACGGTGCTTCGCTCTACGTAACGTTCCTAAGCATGTCGAGCGACGTCATCGAGAACATCGTTGCGGAGCTCAAGCCATTGAGCGGAGCCGTGGTGAGGGGGAGGAGCTCTGCAACGGTATCGACGAGCCTTGGAGCTGGGTACGGATCGAGCTTCACCTTGGTGTTCCGAGGAATAGACGTTGTTTCGGATAGATCCAGCTTCGAGCTCAGCATCACGGCAACGCTCTCCTGCGGAACGGGTTGTAGATACGTAGCGACCTACGAAACGGTTCTCGAACTCGATGCGTGTAGCAACGTTACCGACATCGTGTTGGGAAGGGTAGAGACTCGCTATGGAGGAACTCCAGCACCTCTACTACCCACAGCGTGGGGCGCAACCGTATCGATACGCATCATCAACCTCGGTCCCGAGCCCGTGACCTTCATGAACGTCTCCGCTTCGCCTCGATTCGACGCGGTTGTTCGTAGCGTTGGCGGTACGTGTATCGGTGGCGTTGGTTCAGGTTCCAGCTGTTCGATCGACGTGGTTATGGATCTAGGCAACGTTTCTCCCGGTATCCACATCCTAGAGCTCTCGATAGTCTACGGCAAGCGTGTCGGTGGTGCTACCGTGGTTTCTAGAAAGGTTTTCGAGATCCCGTTGCTGGTCGAGGATCCAGGCAAGTTCGTTCCACGGATCGAGCCCTTGACGTGGTTCTGGGGTGTTGAGGAACCGGTTCCCGCGTATCCGAGGCAGCGAAAGGCTTCGCTAAGCGTGGAGCTGATCAACGTCGGTAGGTACGGCGTCGAAGGAGTCGAGCTCGAGCTGAATCCACTCAACGCGTCGATCGAGATGATCGAGGGTAGAGCTCTGTGTAGCGCTAGGCTAGCTCCGAACGCTGTGTGTAGAGCAACGCTATGGCTAGACCTATCCAAGGTCGAGAAGCCTGGGATAGCTACGTTCGATCTAGTCGTTAGGTACCGCTTCACGAACTTCGGAACCTTCGTAGAGGTATCGAAGAGATTCCGAATAACGCTCCCGATCTCTAGCTACGCTGGTGGAGAAGGACTCGAAATCGTTTCGTCTAGCTGGCTCAATGGATGGGATGCCTACCCCAACACAACCAACGCTACGCTCGTGGTAACCGTAGCGAATCGATGGCCCTACCCCGTGGAGGGGATGGAAGCCGTTCTCGAGCTACCCAAGGGATTCTCTTGCAGTGGTCCCTACGGTTGCCGTACCTACGTTTCGGGACCCATAGCAACGCTATCCATTGCTGAGCTAGCGTTCCGCATCAACGTAAAGAACGTTGATCCGGGTACCTACGATGCAAGGCTTGTGCTTAGCTACGTACTGAGTTCGGGAGGATCGAAGACGAGGATCGTGGAGGTGAAGAACGTCTCGATCGTGGTTACGGATCCTAGGAACCTCGTAGACGTGGTCTACGCTAGCTGGCTCGGAACCGTACCCTACACCGGGTTCCGAGGAGCTAAGCTGATGATCGTGGTTAGGAACCGTGGATTCCCAACGGTGAGAGGACCCGTACTAGAGCTACACCTACCTCCCGAGCTTCGATTCGCGGTAGACAACTCCTCTACGGCACGCGTACCTCCCTACATCGCTGCTCAAAACATTGAGCAGATCCTTCAGTACGTAGGTAAGGGTATACCCATCGCGAGCTCATCAACGATGCTGCCTCCAAACGTTGTCGAGGTTGGGAGGGGGCAGTTCGTAGCCTTCGTAGTACCTCTGAACGTATTCGGAACACCGAGGAGTAGGGATCTACGTGCTTCGCTGAGCTTCGTCGATCAGTGGAACAATCTTCGCATGATCGAGCTAAGGATCGAGCTACCCACGGTTGGGAACGCTAAGATGATCCAGATCGAGGCTCCGAAAGAGATCGAGTTCGTTAACGGTGTTGCGAAGGTTCCGATAAGGATTACGTGTATCGAGGGACCGATCTACAACCTCTACGTAGCTCTGCAACCAACGACCTACGTAGCGTTCCCGAGGCAAGCCGTTATCTACGTACCCGAGATCGAGCCAAACCAAAGCGTTGTGAAGATCATCGAGTTCGTCTACAACCCGATGCACGTCGTTGGAGGAACCGCTATCAGCCCATCGGCGCTGAACCTAATCGTTACCCTGGTATACTTCGATGCTGCTGGGAACCGCTACGTGGTTAACCAGAGCGTTTCCATGGTCGTCAAACCCTTCGTATGGGTACAGATCTCGACGGTACGAGCTTATCAACGAGGTTCGGAGCTCAGCGTCGTTGGAACCGTTACGAACCTAGGTCTGGAAACAGCTCGTAGCCTCACGATAACGCTTCTCGTGAATGGTAAGCCCGTTGCTACGTACGTGGTTGGGGATCTGGATTCCGGTACCGAAACAACGTTCAAGCTGAGTGCAGTCGTTAGCGAGAGGATCGAGAAGGCTACGATCGTAGCGAGCTTTCTCGATGAGTACGGTCGTAGGATCAACGTTTCCAGAAGCGTTGTGGTGGAACAGCAAAGCGTTGAAACTACGCCTACGCCACGCTTCGAAGGATTCGATTGGTGTAGCTACGCAATACCCATACTCGCCGTATCGACGTTCTTAGCAGTGGTAGGGTACGCGATCTGGAGGTACCTACGTAGGCATCGCGAGGTTTTCGGTGAATCCTCTTGAACATCGCGTTCCTCCT
>JAMOOB010000495.1 GCA_027066265.1 Desulfurococcales archaeon | reverse complement strand
GGTAACGTGATTAAGAGAAACAACATCGTTAGGGCTACGATTCAAGTTGTGTACCCACTCTCTTCGTAGGGTACTGCGTAGGCAGTTCCATACCCTACGAACACGATTTTCGTTGGTGATAGAGCTCTAATGACTTCGGGTCTGTTCGTCGATACGATCAGAGTTATTCCAGCGCTTCTAGCTATGGAACTCAGTTTCCTAGCTACTCGCTGTGCTGTAAGTGCATCGAGATGAGCCGCGAACTCGTCGATCACCAAGATGTTGGGTTTCGATGCTAGGAGAGAAGCTAGTTTCGCTCGTTCTTTCTGACCCGTGCTAAGCTCTTCGAATCTAGCTCTATAGAACACGGCGTCGGATAACCCAACAGCGCTAAGAATCTCTACAGCTGTCGCTGCATCACCAACCTTCCTAGCTACGTGTTCCAGCAATGTTTCGTCTCCGAAAGTAGGTTCGTGTTCTCCAGGGAGTAGGTACTCTATCCTTGCATTGCTAGGCATCTCTACGACACCCGAAGTAGGTCTGTACCTCTCATCGTTGCTACGTATCGCAGCGCCTACGATCATCCTCAGCAACGTAGTCTTTCCAGCACCCGAAGCACCTACCACAACAACGATCTCTCCGGGCTCGATCGTTATATCGACGTCTTTCAGAACGTATCGTTCAACAACACGTCTCTCAACACCGAACGCTTTGAGAACCTCCTGTAGCTCGGGTGGAAGCCTCGATATGTCGAGCTCGCTGCTGTACACCTTGGAAACGTTTCGTAGCTTGATGGGTCCCGCCAAAGGTTCTACACGTCCATACCTAGACCTGTAGAGCTTACCACCATGCTTCCTAGCTTCCTCGTCTTCCTCGAGGAACTTCTGGATTATGTTCTTAGCCTCCGGTGTTAGCGGATACATGAGTACTGGACGACCGCTAGCGGTTTCCCACATGTAGACGAAACCTGCTTTCTCGAAGAATGGGTTGTACCTAGCCATCTGAGCTATCGTCTCGACAACGTGTTTCCTACGCTTCATCTCTGGAATCCTACGTTCAGCAATCCACTCCACCGCGAGCTTCACAGCGAGGACTCCTAGACCATCACCTCGGTAGTCAGGATGCACAACGACTCGAGCAATCCTTGCAGCAGCTGTGTTAGCTATTCTCAACGCTTCCTTCGAAATCTCTTCCCCTACGATCGTACGCGCAATCCTCTTCGATCCATAGAGTTTCGCTAGCTCTCGATACCTAGAGATGATCTCTCTTCTTTTAGCTATCGCTAGAGGCCAGAACGTGGGGTGGAACCAGTCCTTAGGAAACACGCGTTCCCTAATCATCTTCTCTACAACTACCTTTCCATCGACAACCTTCCTACGATGCATCAACGGTATGGGGGTATCGACCCTTACGTAGGCAACTATCCTAGGCTCGAACGGTTTCCTATCAACGAGCTCGAGCACGAGGAACCTAGACGAAGGTAAGCTACCACGTATTTCCTGAAGTCTTGCCGGTACACCGTGCTCGGGACACGTAGGCTGGAGATTGGATTCGAAGTATCTACCACAGATTGGGCATCTCCAAACAGCTACGATCTCTTCCTTGCTTGCGTAGTGGTACTGCTCCAATCCCACGATCTCTATGTAGTCACGCTCCGTAACGGCTTCGCGAGCAACCACACGATACTCGTAGATCGTGGTACCGCGAACAGGATCCTTTCGAGGAAGCCTAACCTCCTTGCTCCACGGAGGCCAAACAACGATCCATTCACCATCCCAGAAACGATGAAGCTCGTAATCCGTGGGAAACGCTACGTAGGTTCCACGCAGATTCCTAGGCTCTTCAAAGAACTTCACCCTAACGCGTTCGCCTTCTGCAAACCACTGAGCTACGGAGCCCGTCATCAACAGTACGACTCTTCCAAATCCTTCGAGATCGACTTCGAGAGATCCACTCCATCGATACCCAATCCTAGGAACATCGACCTTCGCTATGCGTCCCTCAATGAATACTTCCAGCGGTATCGGTCTAGACAAACCGTTCACCGTGCGTAGAGGCGCGATCCAAGAATTTCTAGCTTTTCCTCGTCGTAACGCGTAGCTCTACAACGATCAGTTCATCGCGCTAGTTCGATACCCGCATCGGAAGCAACTACTTATAGAAGTATCCAGCAGTAAGCGTATCTACGTTACGTACCGTAGAACGGAACGCTGAAAACTCGTTGCGATCCAAACTAATTCGTTCGATAAAAATACGAAAGCATTGAGTTCGGCTATCGATGATGGGTAGATGTAGAGTGCCTCGATGCTATCGAATTTAGATCGATTCGCTCGATCCTACGGGTTTCTTCTGCTGCCTTAGATACATCTCGTAGATCTCCTTGGTAGTGGTAGCGTCTCTAGGTCCTTTGTCTGGTCTCCACCTTACGAATCTTGGGAATCTTATCGATATACCTACGCCTGGCTTTACCCATCCCTTACAGCACGTATGTATCGGTGATAGCGTTAGTTCTGCACCTATGATCTCCGCTACTATGGCTGGTTCGAACCATACATCGGCTTCCATCTCGCTATCTACCTTGGGATGCTTGTAAGGTAGTTTGTATGGCTCGAGTTTCTTCGGAAGCTCAACGAGATCCTCGTCCGTGAAACCGGAACCAACCTTGCACACGGTCTTGAAGGTATCGGTATCGGGATCGTACGCTGCCATAAGTAGTGCTCCGTAGCTACCAGCTCTCCTACCCTTACCGTAGAACGCTCCTACCACGACTAGGTCTACGGGTTCGATCATCTCACCCCTGTAATCCCTCTTATACTTAACCCATAGCCATCCACGTACACCAGCTTGATACACCGAATCCTTGTGCAACGCTTTAACGACTAGCCCTTCGCAACCACTCTCGATAGCTCTTAGGAAGAATTCTTCGAGCTCCTTGGGGTTGTTCGTAACGATTCCTTCGGCGAGCTTAAACTCATCGTGTTCCTCGATTATTTTCTGAAGCCATTCCCTTCTAACCGGTAAGGGCTTCACCGTCAGATCCTCACCATCGACGTAGAGGCAGTCGAAGAGTCTAACAACGACGGGGTACTCCTTCATTGCTTCGTAGATATCCTTCTTCCTCTTCCTATGCATCAACTCCTGGAATGGTCTGAAGTCCCCCGTCTCCGGATCGATTGCTACGATCTCTCCCTCGACTATGGCTTCGTTTGCCTTGATGTACTTCCTAGCCATCTCAACGACGTCGGGGTACTGATACGTTATGTTCTCTAACCTACGCGAGTAGATCCATATTTGATCACCTTTCTTATGTATCTGTGCTCGTTCTCCATCGTACTTGAACTCCGCTAAGGCTGGCGTACCAGTCTTTTCGAGGATCTCCCTAGGATCATTAGCGCGTTCAGCCAACATTGGTCTGATCGGTATGCCGGGCTGCGGCTTCAGTTTGCGTAGTGCTGCTTCTCCTTCCTCTGCTAGTAGCTTAGCTACGTAGCCTAGATCTGGATAGATGTTGTAAGCACGTTCAACAACGTCCCTCGTAGTTCTGAATGCAAGTGCGAGACCATCCATAATCGTTGCATCTCCTACACCAAGCCTAAGCCTACCCTCTACGAATCTAACTATGTACTTGGCTTCCCTAGGCTCTGCATCCATGAGGAGTCCTGCCAAGAGCTTGATCTTGGTATCGCGACTACCCTCTCCCTGAGCCATAGCTATCTTAACCAACGTATTGTATACATCCTCGATCGTCAGCTTCCTACGAGTCTCTACAGCACCAGGTTTTAGGAAGGATAGGAGACCCATCGCCTTGCTAGGTTTGGAAGCTTTGAGTCTCTCAGCAACTCTTCCGTAGTCACCCAACGTCTTGTACAGCTTCTCTACCTCCGATTCCGAGACTCCTACAGCTAACGCAATCGCTTTCTGAATCCCTTTCTCGCCAACACCAAGCTCTGGAAGACCTTTCCAATCCGGCCAGAGAACTCCCTGTATGAAGTACACTACCTTGTCTATGACCTCCTTCGGTGTCTTTCTAAAGAGCTGAGCTAGAGTCGTAGCTTGCTGCGTCTTGCTAGGAGTCTTCTCAAGAATTTCGAGAGTCATAGCAATGTCGCTGAATAACATCGGTAACACCCAGAAGCTACTACTCGTTATCCAGCCGATATAGATCGCGCGGCTCAAAGCATCCGCAGAAGCTGATCTAGGGTCACCGATTTGACGAACCTCGATACCGGTTTCCCAACGTTGAAAACCTCGATACCGAACCTCCTAGCAGCGTAGTCCATCATGTACCTAGCAATCCCGTGCTTCAAAACCTTCCTCCAAAGACAACGCATTGAAACGCCTTTCGATGCTTCGCCTAGGTAGGGACCATAGTCGCAACCTACCAAGACTACGAGCTTCGGTCGAAAGCTTAGGGATATGAATAGTGCTCGATCACCATCCGTAAACCCTCCAAAGTTCAGCACTGGTATGCGTGGCTCTACCTGCGTCGTTCCAACGATCGGTACATTGCTTAGCAACGCTCTAGGTACGTAGTTCTGGAGCAGATCGATGTTGTCGCCGTGAGCGTGGATGAACGATATCGGCTTGATTTCCTCAACTCTATCAAAGCATCTAGAAACGCCATCCAGATCCGTAACCAAGATCTTCGGGGTAGGATCTCGAAGTACACACATGGCTCCATCAACTGCAACGATTTCTATACCCACGCTGGCGAGCTCTTCAACGATCTCCTTATCGAGATTGCTACCAGGACACACGATTGCAATCTCTTTCCCTTCGAGTCTCTCAAGAACTTCGTTGAGTACTGCAAACACATTTACTTCATCTAGATAGCTGGCGAGGATCGATGTAGCGAATCTATCGCGTTGAGGATCGAGTTCGAGGATCTCAGCAACGTATGTATAGAGCTGAAGTAGTTCGTTGAGGGGAAGTAGTTTGAGTCTCGAAGCAATGCTTAAATCCATGGGGTTCGACCAAGGCGTATGCGAAATCATTGCTATCACCAGCGATGGCGATCGCTATACGGTTGCTCCTATGGGTGTATGGATGGAGGGATCCTTCCTAAGGATGAAGGTGTACAGCGGTTCTAGAACATACGAACTTCTTAGGAATGGAGCTAAGTACGTTACTATCTGTATACCGTCCAAGGTAGAGCTATTCGTAGATGCACTACTCGAAAAGCATCGCTTGGCTGTAAAACGTTTCGAAGAGCATTGGTTTGCTCTCGAGGATTGCGAAGCTATCGTAGCAACGATCGTTGAACGCATCGAACAAGATCAAGACTCGCTAAGCGTATACTTGATACCTACCAAAATCGAGGTTCTACAAGCATTACCCAAACCTTTCAGAAGGTTTGACTATGCAATACTCGAGATGCTC
>JAMOOB010000494.1 GCA_027066265.1 Desulfurococcales archaeon | reverse complement strand
GTTCAACGTCTTAACAATCTCGATGAGTTTCTGCGTACCCCACAGCTCGAACCATGCGTGATACGAAGAGTGGCGTTCGCTGAGTTCGTAGATGTATGGATTGACAAGCACTGGGTGATGTAGGAGCACTATCGTAAACGCGAACACCTTGCCATGGCTCTCAACGCTTAGCTTAACGATGAATGCTTTGGATCCTCTGAAAGGTGGAGGTAACCTATCGAGATTTCGAAGAATAGCATCCTTATCTACATCCCTAGGTATTTCGGGAGGAGCTTTGATCAGTACACGCGTTGAGAAACCAATCCTCTCTGGAACACGGCAGTAGACACCTACGGGTTCGCGTTCGGAAACCTTTCCATAGATCTCAACGCACTCATCGTATACTTTGATCGGTAGCGAAACCCATTCATTGTCGATGAACGCGTACGCGAAGAGATGCATAGGATCCAAACCAACGAGTCTATCAATGATGTACCTATCGAGCTCTATCCATCTACCAGCTACGTAGATCGAGAACCTCTTCCCCCGATCATTAGCGTTCGCCTCCAGCACCTTCAAAACCGTGTCAACGCTATCATTAGCTTCGTAATCTGAGATCGTCGTGATGATAGTAACGTTGATCAGTATCAATATCAATGCCAAGGCTAGGACTTCGCGAACGTACACGACGCAACATCCCGTTTCGAAACTCTTCGAACTGTAATGATAAAGATTTCGAACCATGGCATGTCTACGGTGATTAGCATAAGGTTCTTAGCTATGTATCTCGAGACCTACAGTGATCGTCGAGGTGGATTCTATGCTTGGTGCTCAGGAGAGAAGACCTTCGTCATCGTTCGGATCGGCATCCCTATCATCATCGCTCGACACTATTTATTCCAGCGATGCATGCATTGTGGAGGGTGCAGTGTTTGGGTAGGGAATCGCTACGCCTAGCTCTAGCAATCTTGTTGCTCCTACAAATCTTCGTGGTTTCCATCAGCTTCATGGTTCTTCGCGGACAGAGCTTTCCGTGGGCTACGGTTGTGTACGTTGATAGCAATGTTTCTCCTAACGATGTATGCGTAATTGGAGACTACATCGTGGTCGGTGGATGGGTTGAAAGCAATGGTTCGTTCTACGGCTTTGTATCGGTTCTCGATCTCTACGGAAACCTTAGGTGGTTCGCAAGGTTCCCGGAATCACCTAGCTACGTATCCTCGCTTCTATGTATTGATGATGCGATCTACGTCGTTGGTTCCTACGGAGGTAAGGCTTTCGTAGCAGCTCTAAACATCGTTTCACCAACGATTCGCTGGATCAAGGTATTCGATCGCATAGATGCTTTCGTAGGGATCGATAAGGGACTCGATAACTACCTGTACCTACTAGGTGTTTCGCGTGGATACGTAGCTCCATCCGGAGCAGTGCTCGTTAAGATGGATACGGATGGTGATCCCGTATGGGTAAAACTCGTTCCGCTACCCATGGCATCGGCGTTGACGATAGCTGGTGGTATCGTTGCTAGCAAGGTGGATACATTCCTCTACGCAGTTCTCCTAGCCAACATGAGCGAGGGCGTGGGTGGATACGATGTTCTCGCAATGAAGGTGAGTCGAAGTGGTGAGGTTCTGTGGATCAAAGCTTTCGGAACGACTCTCAACGACTACCCCATGGATGTGGTCGAGAGCGGTAGCTGCATAGCGATCGTCGGTGGCTACGAATCTTCTCCCGGCACCGTGAAGCCCATGATCATGGAGCTCCACCGCGATGGCACCGCGTTCATGAGCGAAGTACAGACTACTCGAGCAACGATTCTTCTAGGAGTTGATGTATCTAGCAATGGAGTTCTCTACGCTGCCGGTAGCTACGGTCAGGAAGGCGTGGTTATGGTGCAGGAACCGGGCTTGATCCAGGTTAAGCTAGCTACGCTCGGCGGAGATATCGGGAGCTCGCTCATCAGATCGATCAAGGTTCTCGACAGTGGTTTCGTAGTTGCTGGCTGGATATACTTCAGGAGCAAGAAGAGTCTCCTCGTGGTTAGAATAGATTCTCTACGAGAGGAAGAGCTGGCGGGAGACTTCACCTACCGCATAGATCTAGGATCTCGGGTACCGCTCAACAGCGTACCTATCTCTGTAAAGAGCTACGGTGCTCAGTCGATGGATCTGAACACGTTGGTGACGAGTCCGAACACATCGTTGGAACAACCATCGAGTCTCGAAGTACTTCGAGCAGCACCACCGTGGGCAGCCACTACCTACACAGTAACGGTGGTTAGAACCGAGACCGTGACGAAGACTGTTCCGGTAACCGTAACCAAGGTCACGACGGTTGTTCAGAGCGTTGTCGAGATCGTGACCAGGATGAGTATCCAGACCGTTACTCAGGAAATCGTTGAGAAGATCGTTGAGTACCGAACTCTAACGAAGACTGTTCTCAGCACGGTTACCGCGACCACGGTATCGAGGAGCGTAATCATCGTTGCGAGCCCCATAACCGTGACCCTCATCGCTACCAGGACAACTACGGTATCCCCCGAACCGTTCCTAGGATTCGTAGGAGAACCCTCGACAGCTTTCGCGCTAGGAATAGTAATCGGTTTGACACCGATCAGCGTAGTAGCGATCAAGTTGTTGAGGAAACCCGTACCAGTACCAACCTCCACAACGATGCGGGCACAGCCCACGGCATTATCGAGGAAGTGTCCTTTCTGTGGCAGAGATGTTCCTGAACAAGCATCCTTCTGCCCATACTGCGGAGCATACCTAGGAACAGACGAAACGAGCGTGTACAGCGATGAGAAGAGTGGGTAGGGGATGCGAGGCTCTTGCTTCGTTGTAGAGAAACTCGTTGATAGTACTTTAGCTAGCGGAAACTTCTTCGCTTTCGCTCTCCTCCTCGACCTCCGTCCTGAACCTAAGGGTTATGTACGGACCTAGCTTATCGTCGTACCCCAGCGCGATGATGTTGTCCTTCCCGAGCTTGACGGGGTTCGAAGGTCTTCTATGACCAGCGTGAACAACGATCCACCTACCTTCGACGAGTAGAGCCGTTCTGTTGAGCGATCCAAGGTCTCTCAGATACCAACCATCCTCTTTCCTAACCAGCTCTAGGTGGTACCTACTCACGTATCGCTTAGGATCGTGTATCAGTATCATCATCTGCCTACCGTCCACGACTACGGTGAACGGTTTCTCTGGTTGCCTAGGCGCTCCGGGTGTCGTAACCATGGTGGTGTCTCCGGGTGCCGTAGGTGCTCGACCAATGATTACGCGATCCACGGGTACCTCGATATCTTCGCCGAAGATTGTTATGGTTGGGTTCCTGAACCGCGTAATCGCTTCGCCTAGGAGATCCCTCAGCATGTCTAGAGCCGTTGGGTACCTCTTAGCGGGATCGGGATCCATAGCTCTAGAGACGACCTTGACGATCCTCGGATCTACGTCGGGAACGAACTTCCTTGGATTCGGTGGTCTCGCAACGTTGTAGGGGTAGCCAGGTAGATCTACCTGCGGTGGTTTACCCGTAGCTAGGTAGAAGAGCATGGCTCCGAGAGACCATATATCGGATTGAGGAACCGAAACACCGCGGAACTGCTCGGGTGCAGTATAGCCTCCTGGAGCAACGATTGCTTCTCCCGCTTCCTGGAGCTGTGTATGGAAGAACTTCGCGGTTCCGAAGTCAACGATCTTGGGAGGCCATCCATCCCTCGGAACCAGCACGTTCTTGGGTCTGAGATCGCGGTGGATCACGTTCTTGGTATGCATATGATGGACTGCCCTCGCAATGGGTTCGAAGATTCTTACGATGGTCTTGGTATCGAGTGGTGGTGTGAAGATCTTTCCAAGCTCTTCGCCGTCGACGAACTCCATCACTAGGTAAGGCGTTCCGTGAACCACTAGGAAGTCGACGAACCTAGGAATAGCTTCGTGGTTCAGAACCCGGAGAACCTCTGCTTCTACGTAGAGCTTCGAAACGTTTATCCTATCCCTAACCGGATCCCCCGTGATCCTGGGAGCCTTAACAGCTACCCTTTCACCGGTCTGCTCGTCTAGCGCTAGCCACACGATACCCATACCACCAACGCCTACCAGCTTCAGCAAACGGTACCGATTCGCGATCTTCATGCTCGTGGTCTACCACCTCTTCACGATCGCTACCGAAGCATCGTCGAGCACCTTCCTATACGTAGCGAGTTTAATCAGAAGAGAAACGGCTTGAAACGCGCTACTCCTCGTCGCTACCCTAGCGATCGTATCCTCACCAACGGTTTCGTACATACCATCGCTACACAGAACGTAGGTACATCCCCTACACACGCTAAGCATCCTGATCTCGGGGTTCAGAGGCTTCGTTACACCCATAGCCTTGGTCAACGTCTTCGTGTTGCCGTAGCGGTGATCCGTAGTCAACCTCTTCAACCTCTCCTTCCTAACGAGGTACGCACGACTATCCCCAGCATGTACGAGGATCCCACGATCGTTCTCGAAAACGATCGCTGTAAACGTGGTTGCGTAGCTAGGTCCTCCACCCATGGAGTAGTAGAGCTCGTGGTTAACCTCCTCAACAATGTTCGGAACCTCGCCGAGTCTAAACCTATCTATGGATAGATCCTCCAGGATCTTCAGAAGGAATCGGTAGGTAGCTACCGTGCTAGCTATGGCACCAACCTTCACAGCCGTAACGCCATCGGCTACCAGAGCAGCAACGATCTTCCTGCTCGGCATCGTTACTCCTAGGATCGCTACGCAATCCTCGTTGAACTTCTTACCCGGTCGAAACCCCTTCACGCTACCAGCGTACCCCTCGAAATCGATTCGAAGAGCTTTGGATGCTCCTAGAAGCACTCTACCAACGATGTTCCTCCTAGCATCCATAACCAGTACGTGATCGCTACGCTTCTCCGCTAAGAATCCGTTGATGAAGGTCTCGACGTTCCCATCCTCGATACGCATCAGTAGCATAGCTTCGAGGCTACGCGTATGGCTAGAAACGTGCTGAGTCTCCTCGGTTTCCTCGGTAACCCTACTCACAACGTATCTGAATGCCCTCGGTAAGCTACCTACCTTCGTAAACCCTCGACAAACAACCTTCCTACCGTTGAACAGAGCTACCACGTTGATTGCGCAGTACGTTCCAGAAGAATCGAGTAGCTCGGTTCCGAAGAACTTAGCCACGTTCTTCCTCACCTCGAGCGTAGACAGCAGTTTCGTCGGTTCCTAGGTATGCTCCGCAGTATGGGCAGAAGGATGCTTGTTCAGGAACATCTCTGCCACAGAAAGGACACTTCCTCGATAATGCCGTGGGAACGGCAACCTCTTCACCGACGGGTCTAGCTAGTGGCTGCGCTGATGGCGAACCGCGCGCAACGATTGCTACCGTGCTGAGGATGCTCGACGCTAACGCTATGCTACCGCTCCCAA
>JAMOOB010000493.1 GCA_027066265.1 Desulfurococcales archaeon | reverse complement strand
AACTCCGTGCCATGCAGCTAGGTAGAGATCCTTCTCTAGCTTAACAACGTTGGTACTCCAACCAACCTTGTACTCCCACGGTTCGGGTGCTAGGATCAGCTTCACGGATTCGAGCTCTACGAAACCCTCCACGGGATCGAAGATGCATGACCAGCACGCTGAGAAGCTCGGTATGCTAGGTCTTGCGAGAGCCATGCATCTCCTCGCTCCGTAGCGAAGAACGGTACCGTTCTTCCAATCCTCGAGAACGAACGTTTCGCTACCCATCCTAGCCTTCAGAACGTTCCTCATCGAAACCCTTCGATTCTCTAGATCAACCATTGCGTAGCCCTGCATCGGTACCGGTACGCAGTACTCGGGATTCCTAGAACCCACCGCTGTATACATGACGAACACCACGCCGTTCCCAACGAGGGTAGCTCTAGGATCTTCGCATCCCCTACCCATCTCGAACCACGCCTCTGGATAGAGAAGCACCTCGACTTCGAGCGGTCTCGGAATCGATGCATCGAGAACCTCCTCGATTCGAAGCCTAGCGATGCCTATACACGATACGTACCAGTAGTAGTCGAAGATAATGCGTGGAAAGATAACGAGCTCGTTCCCAACCAGAACCGCGCCAGGGTTGAAGAAAGCTCTCACATCCCTACCAACGCCACGGACAACGACGTCGCGAGGAGTTAGGTAGAGCAAGCGTTCGAATACATCGATACACCTAGCGTTCCTCAAACCCCTAGCCCTACCCCTACGAAGCTCCTCGACGAGCTTAGTCCTTAGGTAGGCAGCCATACGAAGCGTAGACAAGTACGAACCACCGTAGAGAGAACTTGATCAGATCCAAAAACGTTTCGATGAAGAAGAGCTTGGGGATCGAACAGCGCTAACTCTTCCTCCTAAGCAGTAGAGCTACCGCTACACCTACGATCACAACACCTACGCCTACCGCTATAGCTATCGTCGTAAGGTTTCCAGGACCACCAGCAACCCTAGTCGTGGTGGTCGCCATCGTTGGGCTGCTCGTCGTCGTGCTACGTACTACGGTCACGGTTATGCTTCCAAGTGCTTCTCGATAGTTCGAAACCTTTATCCTCGGTGCCGAAACGACGACGTTGCTCGATCCGGATTCGATCGTTATCTCGGCACTTCTCAACTTTGCGGATACGTTCGCTGCGAACTGTTGAGCTCTACTAAGCTCTTTCGATGTTGGTCCCGGTACGGTTACCGTGGTCTGCTTCTCGATCGCTTTGCTAGTCTCCTCGACGAGCTGTGCAACTACTTCAACGAGTTGCCTAGTACACGTGGTTGGATCGGTACAGCCCTTGATCTTAACCCTCGATGCTTGGAAGAGTAGCGAGATCTTCGTAGAACCATCGACGCCCTCCATGCTTAGCTTTAGCTCGGAACGGAATGGCTTCACGAACTCGATCTTCGATAGCATGTCGAAGAGCTTCATCGATTCGTTGCTGATGAAGAACTTGGGTTGCGTAGTCGTGGGTACGGTACCGAATCCACTGATCGTTGCGAGGCTCGGAGCCATACCCTGGAATATCTTCGCTACCAATTCGTAGCACTTACGGCTCCACTCGCGGTACGCATCGATATCGCCACGAGCATTGTACTCGAAGTTTGCTCGGAGTCCGCTTCCATCGAACTTGATCTCCATGGATCCTCGCTCGGTTAGCGTGAAGCTGGGTTTCAGACACGCTTCAACGATATCCCTAGACACGTTGTACTGCTTAGCAGCGCTGTAGAGATCGATTACCAAGGTGATGTTGAAGCCCATCCAACCCTCTCTAGATACCCACATCAACGCCTTCTCAACATCGATCCACGTAAGGTTGAACCTCTCCAACGATTGCTCGACGAAGGACGATGCATCCATCGACATGGATACGGGGTACGAGGTCTGGTTCCTGAACCCTATCCTAGAATCTACCTTGACACCCTTGCTATGGTTTGCAAGCCTTACCTTGGTGAAGAACTCGAAGAACTTCGTTTCGTTGCTACCCCTACCCTCGGCATCGATGTACGCATCCAGCTTCCCGTTCCTGATCTCGTTAGCGAAGTCTACCGTCATGGAGAACTCCATGGGTGGTACCTTGGATAGGTTCCTAGGCACGATCTCTAGGAACCCCTTGCCAACAGCTTCGTTGCCACGTCTCTCGAACTCGAAGCTTAGATTCATCGATGCGTTGAAGGGTACGGACATCGTAGTGCTGTGGTTCAGAACAATGGTTGCGCTACCATCTTCGTACACCACGATCCTGATCTTGGGAACCTCTTCGGCTGCCATGATCGCCGGCTGTACTGCTACGCTGATCGCAATCAACGTTAGTAACGCTATGCATCCAGCGAGTACCGATCGATTCATCTAGACACACCCCTTCTCGCAGAACATGCTCGGTGCGATGGATATATATGTTTTCGCTTCTCGAACCCGGCGTAGGTGCTACGAAGGTATTTTAGGAGAGTTCTCGAAGTGCGAAGGTTTGCCTAGGGGTTTTTACCTAGCTCCGATCCATGGATTCGGTGGTTCTTCGTGGAGTTCGAGAGGTTGGTTAAGAGAGTTGATGAACTTCGTGAATGGTGTACGAAGCTCTTGGAGAGGATGGTTTCGGTACCTACGGTGAATCCTCCGGGTACGAACTTCGAAGAGTTCGTTAATCTCGTTGCCGAAGAGCTTCGTTCGATGGGTATCGATGCCTCGATTCATCGAGTTCCTAGGGAAGTGGTTGAGAAGGTTCATGGCTCCGAGATCGCTTCGTATCCACGCTACGTACTGATCGCTAGGGTTGGCAGCGGTTCGAAGGTTCTTCAGATCAATGGTCACTACGACGTCGTTCCTCCCGGAGATGGGTGGACGAAGGATCCGTTCAAACCCGTGATCGAGAACGGTAGGCTATACGGTCGTGGTTCGGTCGATATGAAGGGTGGTATCGCTAGCGCTCTCACGGCTCTGGCAACGCTCAAAGACTTCGAGAAGGAGTTGAACGGTGTGTTCGAGGTAGCTCTCGTACCCGATGAAGAGATCGGTGGTGAGAGCGGTACGGGCTACATGCTCGACGCCGGGCTATCTAGACCTAGCTACGCAATCATTGCCGAGCCCAGCGGTGTTGACCAGGTTTGGATTGGTCATAGAGGTGCTGTGTGGTGCTACGTAGAGGTTAGGGGTAGGCAAGCACATGGATCGACGCCGTGGCTCGGAATCAACGCGTTTAGGTACGGTACCGAGCTAGCTAGAAGGTTCTTCGAACGATACCTGCCGATGCTTGAACAGCGTAGGAGTCGCTACGCTGAGCTCTACGAAGATCCCAACGCCGCTATGCCGACGGCTAACATCGGTGGTGAGATCCGTGGAGGTGCGAAGATAAACATCGTTCCCGCATTCTTCAGCTTCTCCATAGATAGGAGGCTCATCATAGAAGAGAAGCCGGAGGAAGTCGAGGAAGAGATTCGTAGATTCGTCGAGGAGAATACGAAGGATTTCCCACCCGAGGTAAAGGTGAGCGTTAGGTTCGTAGGTAGGATGCCTCCAACCTTCGTAGATCCGAAGAGCGAACTCGTTAGGAACCTTATCGATGCTGCCAAGAATGCGCTCGGTCTCGAACCGCTTCCAAGGATCTGCACGGGTGGTCTCGATCTATGGTTCTACACCACGCGTGGAATACCGTGCATAACCTACGGTCCAGGGCCGAGGGATACGCCTCACATGGCTGACGAGTACGTCGAGCTCGAGCAGGTTTACGGAGTAGCCAAGGTATTCGCGATCCTCGGAATCAAGCTCTTGAGCTAACCCAGCCTTTTCTCTTCGGTGGATCTACGTGGTTACTCGATGCGTTCTAGTCGAGCGTCTCGATCTAGAGGACGTTGTTCGTTCTAGAGGTATCGATCTGTTCAAGACGTTCGCTGTGTACAACTACGGGTACTGGTTCGATGGGTATCGATGCTACGTACACATCGATGGGGTGACCATCGTTGGGACGCTGGATGCTAGGTTCGCGGTATACGACTGCGGTTCCCTTACCCACGATCCCGATAGGTTGGTTAGGTACGTGTTTGGACTCGACGAGGATACCACGCCCTTCCTCCGGATCGCTGAGGAGGATCCGTTGCTAAGGCTATTCGCGCGAGAGTTCGCTGGATGGAGGCTACGATCATCATCGCTGTGGTGGAGTCTCGTTGTAGGTATTTGTCAGCAGAACGCTAGCTTTAGACAGGGTTGGAAGATGCTTCACAGCATAGTCAAGATCTACGCACGAAGCATCGAGGTAGAGGGTAGGAAGATCCCGATCGCGCCGAGTCCTAGGGACGTGGTTGAGAAACCTCATCTCTTAGCCGAGGCTAGGGTTGGTTACCGTGCTCGAACCATCGAAGGTATCGCGAAGGCTTTCACCGAAGGTCTTCTCGATCCCATCGAGCTATCTAGGAAACCGTACGAAGAGATAGAGACCGTGCTCCAATCGCTTCGCGGTGTTGGTAGCTACACGGCTAGGCTAGCCATAGCGCTAAGCTTTAGGAAGTACGGTAGAGCACCCATCGATAGATGGCTACGCAGAATCGCTTCCAGGATCTACGGAATCGATGAGAAGAACGTAGATACGTTCTGGCACCAGAGATGGGGGTCGTGGAGCGCTCTAGCATCGATAGCCGTGACAATAACGCTCGATGCCGAACCTCTTAGCAGAGCTTTGGAGAGGATAGAACGAGGAGAACTCCTTCCCAAGGAGAACGTGGTTCCAAGCCCCTACACTATGTGGAGATACGACTGGGGCTAACGCAATGCATCGCGATGCGAGAAAGCTACATAGATCAACGATGCTGAACCTCGAACCCATGGATCTAGGTAGCGAAACGAACCTCTACGCCTAGCGATCTAGCTAGGGAAGAAGCATCAGTGATTATCGCGATCTTCCCTCACGTACTTAGTAACGGTACCTCTAGGTACTTCGGGTAGCTGTTCGATAACCTTGCGAACCTCCATCAACACCTTCACACGACGCATCTCTTCAACCCCTAGACTCTAATCTCCTTGCTTTAATCAACCATCATCGCTAAGAAATACTAGATACGTACCGTAGTTGACGACGAGCATAGGGATCGGTGTTCATAGTGTTCGAGTTCTGGTCCCATCCATGGCTTCCGTTGCTTCGTTTGATTCAGCGAGAAACCGCTTCATCACTACTCAGCTTGACAGTACCTCATCACTTCTCCGAGGATCTACGTCTTTGCTTGGGGGTTGAAGGGGCAGGTAGCTAGCTACGTTGCATCTCCTACACAGTGTTCTCTGGAAGATACGTTTTATCGCTATCATGGATGCGAGCATCGTTGCGAAGAGTAGCGTAGATACGTAGTCGAATCGATGTACCGAGATCGCGATGCCTAGGATCAATGCTACGAAGGCTACGT
>JAMOOB010000492.1 GCA_027066265.1 Desulfurococcales archaeon | reverse complement strand
AGCAAGCTATTGATGTACCAAGCGTTCCTAGCCGCCGGCATGCCTCTGCTAGCAGCGTTCGTAGTCATAGTCTCGGCGATCTCGGTCCTAGGCTACGCAAGGATCGTGTACAGCTTGGTTGTGCAGAAGCGAGAGCTACCCACGGAGCTCCGAGAGCATCCCGTACCCAGCTTCGTACTGCTAACGATGTCGCTGGCATGCATAGCGATCTTCGTGGCGTGCTGCTGCGGCGGTATCGATGCTCTTAAGAAAGTAACCGAATCGCTTCTCGACGTAGGGAGCTACGTAGAGTCGTACTTCGCTCTCTTCGCAGAGATGAGTAAACACATCGGGTGGTCTGCATGGGGCTAACCATCGTAGTTCCAACCCATCTCCTCGTAGCGATAGTAACGGGGTTCGCGATGATGGTTGCGTTGATAGTGTTGCTAGCTACGTGGAGGGGTAGAGTTGGTGAGAAGGGTAGCGAGATGTATATCGGTGGAGAGAGCGAAGAGATCCTACGCGTGAAGATTCCTAGCGTAGCATCGCTGTACTGGGCGCTGGTGAAGAAGAGCCTTAGACCACTCTACGAAGCACTCGTCGAGAAAGTTCACTGCGGAATCCTCAACGTGTGGACCGCCTACATGTCCACGCTTCTCTTCGTACTCATGATCCTCGCATCGATCGCGATCGTATACGTAGGCTACGCGTGGTGGTGGCCATGACACCGGTGCAGGTAGGTCTCCTAGCGTTCGCATCCATAGTGTTTCCAGGACTGATCTTCCTAACAGCGCTAGGACTCTTCAGCGAATGGTTCCTCAGGAAACTCGTTGCTAGGATGCAGAACAGGATGGGTCCTACCTACGTTGGGCCAGCGGGACTACTCCAACCGCTGTTCGATACGATCAAGCTGCTGTTCGTTAAGGAGGAGAAGGGGTATCGATACGGTAGAAGACTCGTTGCTAGGCTAGGGCTAGCGATCGCTATGGGTGGTATAGCGGCTTCGGTACTCATGCTACCCATATCCCCGGCGAGGTTGGCGGGTCCCTACGACGTGGTGGTCTTCGCCTACGTATCCACGGTGCTACCGCTCTTCGCAACAGTGATCGCTTTGCTATCCTACCCCAACCCCTTCACGGTCGTGGGGACCTCTAGACTGCTAACGATGGCGACCTTCATCGAACCTACGTGGATCGTAGCGCTCCTCGTACCCACAACGATAGCAACGCTCAGAGGCTCACCCGTACCCTACTCCGTGTTCTACGCATCGATCGTATCCCACCAGCTCTGGCTCGAACCAAAGAGCTTCGTAGCGATGCTGCTATCCCTAGCAGCGGCAACGATGGCTCTCCACGCCAAGGCTATGCTCAAGCCATTCGATATCCCGGAAGCCGAGCAGGAACTGATAGCTGGTCACATAACGGAGTACTCCGGACCGTTGCTAGCGCTATACAACCTACTACACGACGTTGAGCTAGCCTTCGGAGCCCTAGTCATAACCTATCTATTCCTAGGAGGTCCCTACCCATACGGACACACGAACCCGATCGGGATATGCGTACTGATCGTCAAGTACGTAGCGCTACTATTCGTACTAACCCTAGTACGAGCGAGCTGTCCACGACTGAGAATAGATCAGGCGGTAAGGTTCCTAGCATTCGTAGCTCTACCCATAGCAATCGTAGCGCTAGCCTTATCCCTCGCAGCCTAACGATGGTTTGGGGATGAAGAGACTGGGCTTCCGAGAACGTATCGATGAGGAGTGGGTCACGGGACCGACCCACTACAAGCATCGTGTACGTAATCGATGAGAGCTCTTAGAGCTCCAACGATCTCTGCAAGCTGGAGCCTAAGATCTCTGAATGATTCGAGTTCTTTTTCGAATGTTAAACACATTACTGCAACACTCCTTCTCTCGATCACGGATACGAGAAGCGTAGCATCGCTACGCATCCTAGGCACTCCACGATAGCTCTTCACAACGATGTTCTCGAGATTGTGTTCATCTCTTTTCTCGAAAGCAATGCATAGCTTCTCCAAAGCTTTGAGAATCCTGGAAAGCTCGTCCTCGTTCTCCATAGCTATTATCGTCGATATGGACACCTTCCTAGGAACGAGTTTTGCATACCTATCGATCCAGCTCGAAACAATGTTCATCGTCTCTACGATCCGAGTCGCACAGTGTATCAAGGGTTCATCTCTGCAATCCTTAGAAAAGATCGCTACGCCTAGAAACCTCTTTAGATGTATGTCGACATCAACATCGTTGAGCTTGAAGGAGATCAGGTGCGGAGACCTAGGGATTCCGCTGATCCTCGTATCGATAACTTGGTCCTGGATCCTACCAATAATTGCAAGCATGAGATCCTCGACATCTCCCTGCATCTCTTCGAGGTAGGTACGTAGCTTCATAGCGTAGCTTTCTACCCGCAAACCTAGACCCGGTAGAGGTAAGCGTTGGAGGGTATCTGGGTGTTGCTTAGATGGAGTACATACCTATCGATGGAGGTAAGAAGTTCGTTGCACTCGTGAACGACGTCATGAAGATCGTTGATCGTAGCGGTACGCGTATCTACCTATGGATCGATACCATCGCGGTCGACGTAACGAACGAAGTTCGTGGATCGATGCTCGAGCTAGGTAGTGCTAGGTTCGATCTATCCAGCATCTTCGACGATAAGCCGTGGCTCTACGCCTACACCATCGATAGCGTTGAGAACTACGTTGCGTGGCTGAAGAACTTCGTCGACAACGCGTTGAAGGGATCCAAAGTCTTGGCAGCGTTCAGCGGTGGCAAGGATAGTACGACGGTGTTGCTCGTTCTTCGAGAGCTCGCTAAGTACATCGATTTCGAGTTCTATGCTCTCTACGTACACATGCCCTACATAGAGCCTTTGGAGAACCCTAGGTTCGCTAAGGAGGTCGCCGATAGGTTGGGGATCGAGCTCGTTGTTGTCGAACCCCCTAGGAAGGAGGTATTGAAGGAGTTGATGTGCTCGGGTCTCCCTAGGAGAGGTGCTAGGCTCTGCACGTACATCAAGGTCGTTCCCATGAGGTTCTACACCAAGTCTAGACTCGTGAACTACGTAGCTTACGGCGATAGGGTTTGGGAAGCAGGGAAGAGGTTCCAGAGATTGTTCTGTAGAACGCTCTACGCAAAGATCTTTGCATCGAAGAGAATGGGGTTCACACCGATAGCACCGCTAACGCTGCTAGACGTAGTGAAGGCGTGTCGTGACCACGGTTTGGTGCACCCCATGTATCTCAGAGGCGTGCAGAGAGTTGCATGTAGCTACTGTCCCTACAAACCAGTGTACGAATTCTACGTCGTTGAGAAGAAGCTCGAGGATCCCGGCATCGTCGAGGACGCGATGAAGAGTGGGTGGAAGAGGTACTACCGAGATCGAGGAATTCCATGGGAAGACTACGAACGGTTCCACCTATGGAGATTCAGCCCAACGCTAGCCAAAGCACTTCTCGAAGCTAAGTACATGGTGGAGAAACTGGCCAAGGATCGGGATACCATCGATGCGAAGAACTTCGTAAGATCGTTGGCGAGCCTATGGATCGAGAACATCGATGCGCCTAGGATCGATATCGAGAACATTGTCAGAGCATTGAAGAGGTTGTGCGAAGAACGTCGGAGTGGGGAGGCCTTACATCATCCATCAGGCTGGGACTAATCTCCTCATCCACAGGAAGAGATTCTTGCGAGAGCTATAAACCTTCGCACGAAGGTTTCGTAGCCTCTCAGAGTAACTCTGATCAGGCATCGATAACCTTCTTGCCGGGCTCTCATCATCGAGGCTACTACGAGAAGCGTTACGTAGCTATATAGAGCTTCGATCGAGGAAGGAACGAAAAATGTGATGAGTGTAAGGGTGCGAGGAGGTGAAAGCAATGAGCAGGATCGTGAGGTGAGGATCGTGAAGAGCGAGGCTACAATTTCTAGGCGTTAGATCTCCTCGTTCTCTTCTTCGAATAGCTCCTCTTCTAAGCTCTCTCCTTCGAATTCCTCGAATTCACTCGTTCCACGCTTATCGAGTCCGTAGAGCTTGATCGCTTCGCCAAGCGGTAGACCACTCTTCCTCAGCTTCGATGCTAGGTTGCCCCACCTCTCCCTGAACTTCGATGGTACGAGTGGTCGTACACGCTTAGCGGTGTTTCTAGGCACGTAGTTCTGCTCCATTCCTGGTAGTCCGAAGGTTCCGTCGGGTAGCTCGATGAGCTGATCTCTCTCGATGAGCTTTATCAGCACCTTCCTAAGCCTATCCTCGCCAGCGATCCCGCTGAAGATCTGCCTAAGCTCGCGCCAGCTCAGCGGTCTTCCCGCTTCCTTGATGGCGTCGATGACTAGCTGCTCGAGTTCCTCCTCCGTTGGAGCTTTATATACCTCCACCTCCTCGTCCTCGTAAAGCTTCTTAATCCTCATCGCTCACCCCCCGAAACGCTTTTCTCCCTATACCCGGAGAGTATTTAGGGGTAGGGTTTATAAGTCTTGATGAGACGCATCGCTCTTCTAATCATATGCGGCTATAAGTGTATTGATCGGGATCTCGATGGAGTCCGTGACATTCGTTGTACAGGGTAGGGATCCCGAGGCCCTGGTTCAATGCCTTAGAATCGTAGGCAAGGCTCGCAGACACATCTCTAGGTACGCGAGGATAAACCTTCTATTCGATTTAACTAGCTCGGAGTGCGGGATCGTGGTCGAGGAAGAAGGTTTCGTGGATTGTTTCGACGAGGACTACGCGATAGATCGACTCATAGAGCTGACAGCGAGCGTGATCGCTAAGAGGAAACTCGTTGGGATAGCTATGGCTGCCGGTGTAGAGGTGTAGAGTTTTCGAAGAACGTCGTTAAGGGCTTTCATCTCTGTTGGTGCTAGATCTCGACATCAGCTAGGCTTTTAAAACCTTAGCATCGTTATGCGCCTGAGTGAGTCGTGTATGAGCGTGGTATCGAGAATCGATGAAAGAGAGCTAGCTATCGAGCTCCTACACAGCGTGAAGAAGTTCTTCAAGTTTAGGGAACTCGAGAGCTTGCTAGGAATCTCGACGCCGATGATATGGAGGTACATACATGGAGAGGTCAAGCCCAGCGTTGACCGCGCTCGCGAAATAATATCCAAGCTCTTGAGCCGCGAAGTGTTGGAGATGATAAAGTCTCGCGTTCTTCAAGTCAAGGAGGGTGGCATCGTCAACGTGTACCCCTTAGCCTACTCCGTCGAGATCCTTACCATAGCATCGATAGACGCGCTGCTATGGGCATCGAAGTTCTCCCCCACGTGCGTCATGACTACGGAGGTCGATGGAATCCCGCTGGCTACGCTCATAGCCAAGCGATTCGGTATAAAGATGGTCGTAGCCAAGCGTAGACGCGAGCTTGGATACAGCAACTTCTACGAAACGACCTACATGTCGTACGATCCACCCGAGCTACGATCGCTCTACGTACCCAAGGATCTCCTAGACGAAGAGGATAGGGCTCTCATAGTCGACGACTTGGTGAGGAGCGGTAGAACAACACTTGCATTGGTAGAGATCGCCCGCAAGGCTAAGGCAGAGATAGTAGGGCTCTACGCATTGCTGAGCGTCGGCGATCGATGGAAGCAGGCGATCGAAGGTGTCGTACCTAGCTACCGAACGCTCTTCGAAGTCTAGAACCTTTCTACTCTTACACAGAATACCTTACGAGCTATGCAAAGACGTTTCGGATCTCGTCGAGAACCTCGGTATCCCAACCATTGTGTGCGGCGTTGGTCAGTGCTACGAAGTTCTAGACAAGAACGTTCTCGGGATAAACCTTCTCGAGGACGATACGTACGTAGTCAAGAAGCTCAAGGAAATCGATGGGTACCTACCCGGCAACGTTGTAGAACGTGGAGAGATGTGTTTCGCTGGTCTGGATCCCCTCAATTGGTTGCAGAACGTTTCTCGCATCGAGAAGCTCCTCGAAGAGATGGATCTGAGATGCAGAACCTTTGTACTGGTTTCCCAGTACCCACCTCGTGGATCTAGATGTAGCGAAGTTTCGTTGTTTGGACGAAAGCTGTTCATGGGTGTAGAGATAGATGATCTACTTCAACGCGCTTCCAAACGTTTCGAGAACGTTGTTGTGGTCTCCATCAACGAGCTCGTACCTACGTGCATCGATCGCTATAGGGATTGCATCGTGGTCAACATCCGTAGGGAGGGAGCTACGTTGGTAGAGGTGCGTAGCGATGGGGTTGAGCTTCGAGACCTTGCGTAGAGAGCTGAGCAACGTTGTTCGTGGTAGGGTAGCGTTGGTGCTCTGCAACGCTACGTGTCTAGACGAGGAGACGAAGGTCTTGCTAAACGAAGCGAGTATCGAGGAGGTTCGCAGCGTTCTTGAGAAGCATAGAGAATGCTTGGAGAGGTTCTATCGCGAGCTTCTGAAGGTAGTCGACGAATCGTCTATCGAATGCGTGGTGACTACGTGTATCAATGGTGTTGCTAGAGAGGTTAGGAAGAACGTCGTGGAGCTCTACGGATCTGTATCCAAGGGTCTCTACCAAGTAGTTCCTAAGAGGATCGCTGACGAGGTGTACAAGTGCTTCTCGATCGTAGATACGCTACTCTTGCTAGGACTCGATGCTCTGCTTAGCGTGGTGAGCGACTACGTACCGGTAGCGCTATCGATGGGCAAGAACGTTGTTGTGGTGTCGAAGCTCGGGAACCCGTTCGAGGATCTGAACGTTACGGTGCTACGTTTCGACGTAGCTGAGCTTCGACGAGCTTTGTGTAGATCCATCGAGTAGCTTGTACACATCGCCGCCCCACACATCTTTGAGAGTCGTGATACGGTACCTCGTACCGTTGCATTCGAGCTCTAGGCATGCTTCGATGGGAGGCTCTACATCGCCTATGTCCAGTACCGCGAGACCTCTACGTACCTCGGCTTCCGCTATGATACCGACTCTACGCAGGATAGCACGGCAACCATCTCTGAGACCCGATACGTACACGAAGTTGCTCGAATGCGTGTAGACGTACTTCTCGTCTAGGATCTCGATCACGCCGTCTCCGCGAAGCCACGAAACTCTTACGTAGGGAGGTTCATCGCTATCAGTATCAGCGTCGTACTCGATCTCGAGACGGTAGTAAGCAGTTTCATTCAGTGGAACGGGTCTCGTAACGAGTACGTCTCCGATCCTTCTAATGCCTAGCTCTTTCCCACCGATCCTTACGCGAACACTGCCCATAGCATCGATAACGAGTGCGTAGGTCGAGGAGAACGGTGGCTTGACGAAACCTATCCATCTAACGGATAGACCCTTCTCGGCTTCGGGTACGTGTAGCTCGATCCTAGGCTCTATACGTGTAGCAACGATCTTCGAATCCATGTAGTAGTACGCTCGAAAACCCGGTACACGACCCGATACAAGTCTAACCAAACTCATTTAAACACCTCCACGGAGAGCCTCCGCCATGAACAGCATATAAAGGGTCAGACCCATCAACGATGCGAAGCTACGCTTATACACCAGCCAAGATCTATCGAAAGTATCGCGGGTAGACACCTTGTCTAAGAGTCACGACATAACCGAGCTCCTCTACACCGAGCTACGACCCAAGGAATGCATACGAGCACGGGTCAAACTCATAGGTAGAGCCGCCATCATAGAGACCGAGCACGGAGCCAAAGCACTGGTAAACATAAAGAACCTGTGCCTCTACGCGAAGAGACTTAACCTATGTCTAGAGAACTACGAGTGCCCCGAAACGTTGGCGACCTAGCTCTAGCGAACTAGGATTGGTGCATCCAGAACCTCGAGCAAGAGAACCTAGGTTGATTGAAGGAGCTCGCGAAGCACGTGCATGTATGCCGGGGCTTGCCATGCGTAGTACCTACCGATTCCAAGATCTTTGCTCGGTGGAGGCGTGTATCCTAGGCAAGGCCTTACGACGGGGATCACGAGGTTCGTCTCGAGAAGAGTTTTCGCAATCGTTGGGTACTTCGTAAGCTTATCAACGTTCTCGACTACCTCAGCAAGCTCTTCACGATACTCGTACACGAAATCGAGAAGCGTTGCCGCGATCCTAGTCCTAACCTCTTCAAGGAGCTCATCTATTCTCCATCTCCTCTTCGCGAGCTCTATGGCTAGCCTAGGATTCCCACCCAGAAGCTCGTAGATACGTTCACGTAGATGGGTAGGAGCTTTGAGAACGTTGAGGAGAGATTCGAAGCTCTCTGGATCGAGGTTCCATACCATCGTTAGCGAAACATAGTTATGCCTAGCAAGAACCTTGATCGAAGCGCCTTCGCTACTCGTAGCAACGATGAAAACCGAGCTTGCACCCATGCTCTCGAGTTCTTCGACGAGATCTAGAAGCTTCTTAGCGTAGCTCTCAACGATGTCTGGCCCCAGAGGCTTAGCAACATCGTCGATAGCTATCACCACGTGCTTACCCCTAGCCCTACGCTCTGCGAGGATCCTCGCCACGCGGTACACGGCGAGAGCTTTGCCGACGGGTTGAACCAGCGATGAAACGATGTCTGCGACGATATCTAGAACGTCTCGAGATACGTAGATGGCACGCTTAGGATCAACAACTTCCTGTGCATCGATGTATATAGCTAGACAATCATCTCTATCCACGATCCTTGACACGAGTTCGCGAAGCAATCTAGTCTTTCCACAGCCCTCTGGTCCATAGATGAATAGAACTGGGTAGAAACCTTCCTCAACCCACTTCATCAACTTCCTAAGCTCTTCAACGCGGTCGACGAACGGTATCGATCCGTTCACATTCCTCAGACCAGAGCTAGGCAAATGCTGGAAACCTATAATGCATTGCTCCGAATCGCTGAGCATTAATCTTTGTAGAACGTATGAACGGCATTCGAATCGGGGAAGGTTCGAAAAATGGTTTGGTTTAGGTGGATAGCTCTCGGTAGAGCTTAGCTACGCGAATCGCTTCCACTACGTTGGGTACGGCGATCACGATGAATACGATCCGGGTAACGAGATCTATGTCTGCCAACAGTGCGTAGGTGATGGCTGGGGTAGCTACGAAGCTCGTTATCGCTATTCCTAACCGCGAGACCTTCCCTAACCAGCTTCTCTAGCATTCGCTGAGCTTTTCCAGGGCTCGAGTACTTCATCAATCGCTGGAACTCCCTAACCGTAACTGGTTTGCCGTGCTTCACGAGCTTGATGTACGCACTAACCATCTCTAGATCTACGATCGGCATAGCTACTTCCCAGCCACGATCATTCTCACAGCTATGGCTACAGCTACCGCGAGACCTAGTGCTAGCAACGCCATGTATGCATTCAAGTATCCTCGATGTTTGCTAACCGAAGCTGATGAGGATGATTCATGTACAGTGCTTATCGTGGTCCTAGTATTCGTCGATTTCTCAATGCTTGAGAGTGGAGACACTAATGGTAGTGCATCTAGCTTAGCCAACATCTTTTCGGCATCCTCAACAGGAAGCGTTTCTACTGTTTTGATTAGGCACCCGTTGAATTCTGTAAATACTTCGCCATAGCGATACCATCCATTTCGTTTCGAAGAATACACGAGTCTATCGTTCCACCCAGCGTAACCTATATGAATTGAATCCAGTATCTCCTCTACAGTCTTCGCATCAATCACAATAGCCCTAGACTTGTTGAGCGTTATCAACACTTGTCGAAGAACGTTCTTCAGAACCTCTTCGCTATGCACAGCCTTACAACTAACGGGTACTTGATAGACATGCAAGGTAAACGATACTTCGATACGTTCGCCAACTAATTGACTCAACATTTCTTCAAGTAACCTGGTAAGTTCTTTGGAAACGCTGGTGTTGTGTACAACGACCCATATCATCGTATCGCCATAGCTGTAATCATTCGTTGTAGTCGTGAGAACTATGATCTGTACCTCTACATCAACGCCATTAATGTTCCTAAGCCCTCTAACTATGCAGTCAGTAACATTGACTTTCGTAGTCGAGGGTCTTCGACATAGATACTTAAGTATCTGAAAGTCGTATTTTCGAAGAACCTCGTAAGCGCGTTTGATACTAATGGTTTTGTTCAACTCTACGGTGAAGGATTCATAACCCTCTTTCTTCTCTCTGCATACGAATTTGTCCTGTATTCTAATAGCCAGATACGTTTTGCTTCTTTCCTCACAACTAAGTCTCTGGAACTCTATCTGTACATACACCCAGTCGCCTCCGCCTAGATTCCACCTCGCTATCCATGCCTGGCGAACGAATCCTTCAAAATCTTCGCTAACTTCTCTAAATCCTAAATTCCTTAGCGTGTTTTCTAGAGCATTCCTATCCACGGATACGCTAGGCTTATTGAGTACGACCTCGATAGCGTAATCGTTGAAACTAATCCATTCCTCATCTTCGATCATCGCTAGCAGGTGCACGTAACTCAACGCAATCGCTACGATTATTAAGCTCGCTAGAGCTTCAACCCTAACCCATCTACCCATCGAGCTCACCCCGAATCACCCCGGAAAGAAGCTTAGGGAAGCGGGTTGGATAGTACTCACGTTCGGAACGAGGATTGTCACGAGTGCGTGACAGACCTAAAAAGAGTTGAGGTTGGAAGAGTCAACGTTCTCGTACCCACCATCGATGATTGTGTAGATGCTGTACGTCAAGTAGTTTGAACGTTCCTCTAATCATGGACTCAGAGCAGTTTAGCTCCGTAAACCGAGTACTACGGAGGAGGCGACATCCATGAAACTTAGCGAGGCTTTCCGTAGGAAGAAGATTGGTAAGATGAGGCTCGTTAAGGTGTACATCGTTGGGCGTCAGAGTGAAGCTAAGGATATGCACGGAGAGTAGATGCATTGAAACGTCTGCTCTAGTGAACAGCGGTTTCGAGAGTCTCGAGCCGGAGATAGTTATCCCGATAGCTCTAGCCGATGCTCTAGGAATAGAGGTTTCGAACAGTATCGCAACGTACGAAGTCGCTGGCGGTGGAAGCGTTGCTGCTTTTCGAGCTAGGGAACAGTTAAGGGTAGGACTCGTTCTAGACGATAGACCTTGTCCCCAGATCCCAGCCGTAGCATCCATCATGCCGGGCGAGCACGAAGTTATCGTAAGCGATAGGCTTGCACACGATCTAGGGATAGTGATAATCGATCCCTTCGAAGGATTGTGGTGCTTAAGGGATGAGATCGGTAGGAAGGTAAGGCATAGCGTTCCTCCACAACACTGGAGATAACCCGATCCATAGACAGCGGTTCTTGAACGATCGATGTGCGGAATCTCGCTCGAAGGGCTCAATCGAGGTACCGATCCACGGATTAAGTACGTGCGGTGACAAACCTCTATACCACCAAGAGCTCGGTACCTCCGTAAGGGGGAAGGGATCCGCAATGGTTGTACAGAGCGAGCTGAGGAATGATGTGGTTTGAGTTCTGATAACGACTTCGACGATCACGTTGGTGGCTACGGCATTCAACAGATAGCTACCATAGAATCCGTAGCGCTCCTCCATCATAGTTCTTGCACTAGCGAACGTCGTAGGCATCGGATAGATTGTAAGTACGTAGGCGAGGCAAGGTGCTGTAGCATATCGAGGAGCTGGAAACCTTAAGATAGAGTAAAGCTGCTTAACCAGGTTTGTAGAGCGAGTCTTTCTCAACGATTAGAAGCGTTCTCAGCGAAGAGAGCGTTCATTGCTTCAATCTTAGTTCAGCATCTTCGTATGTCGAGCGATGTGGTGTAAGGGTTCAGCTAAGGAGCGTTGCTGAGTCGATGTAGTTCGAGGATCGTTCTCCTAGAGCTGACCTCTACGTGCTTTCTCGTGTGCTTTACCGAGTTCTCGAGTTGCTAAGGCAGCGAGTAGATTGAGCTCGCCAGCTAGAACGGTTGCTGCCACGATTTCAGCGAACTTCTTAGCGTTGGTACCCGGTGGATCGCCCGAGCCGTAGACACCCATGATCTTCAGCGCTTCGGATTGCGTAGGTAGCCAAGTTCCGCCTCCTACCGTACCTACCTCTAGGCTTGGTAGGGTTACGGAGATGTAGAGATCTCCGTCCACGACCTCGGTCCAGGTCCACGCAATGCTGCTCTCAACTACTTGAGCAACGTCCTGCCCCGTAGCTATGAATATCGCTGCGATGATGTTCGCTACGTGTGCGTTGCACGGGAACGAGAGTGCGTGTATCGATCCAGCCCAGTTCTTCCTAAGGTTAACCTCGTGGATTAGCTCGGGTGTCGTGTGTAGAACGCGTTCGACGATGTCTCGCTTGACTACGGCTTCGGCGATCACAGTCTTGCCACGACCAAGCAGCGCATTGATTCCGGCAGGTTTCTTATCGGTACACATGTTGCCGCTAACAGCGATCAGCCTAGCCTTGGGGAACTCTTTCTCGATGAATTCGCACGCTTTCTCCGTAGCTATGGTAGCCATGTTCATACCCATCGCATCGCCCGTGGTGTAGACGAAGCGTAGCCACACCATGTTGCCCATGACGAAGGGCTGGATCTCGATCAGCTTACCGTGTCTCGTAGTGGATTCAGCAACCTTCTTGATATCCTCGAAGCGGTTCCTAACCCACTCCACGAACTCCACGGCGTCGACGACGCTGGGAAGCTTGAAGAGCGGTGCACGAGTCATTCCATCCCTAACAATCTTCGTCCTAACACCACCGCTCTCCGTAACAGCCTTGACACCGCGATTCACGCCCGCTACCAACGCACCCTCCGTCGTTGCCATGGGTACGAAGAACTCTCCACGTGCGTAGTCTCCCAACACCTTGAGGGGTCCTACGACGGCTAGAGGGATCTGCGTAGCCCCGATAGCGTTCTCGATGTTCCTACCCTCAACCTCTTCGAAGTCGATGATCGTCGACCCTATGGCGCTGAGCGATACGCCGAGCATCCTCTCCAACGCTTTCCTCCTAACCAGCACCGCAACGTTCTTGCTGTCAACGATCTTCGAAACCTTGTGGAGCGAGATCTTGCCCGAAATCACTTCCTCGACGAGCTTCTCTATATCGATGCTCATAGACGGTAAGCCCTCACCAACCCCCTGAACTTTGCGTAGGTTGCGTAGTCTATGTACACCTTATCGTTGAGCTGCTGCTCGACGGTTGGTGCAAGGTTCTTCACCTCCTCGACTCTATCCGTAACGATGATGCTGAACGCATCACTACCAGCACCGCTACCGAAGGATACGGCGAGGATCCTCTGACCCGGTTTCGCTATCTCTAACAGTTTGCAGAGACCTATCAACATCGAACCGTTGTAGGTGTTGCCTATCCACGGAGTTACGATCCCGGGTAGAACCTTCTCTTTGGGGAACCCAAGCATTTGACCAACCTTCAGCGGGAACTTGCCGTTGGGTTGGTGAAACACTGCGTAATCGAAATCGCTCGGTCTCAACCCTAGCTCCTCCATCAATAGCTTGGCTGCGGAGACTATGTGGTGGAAGTACGCTGGCTCACCCGTGAACCCTTCTCCGTGTCTAGGGTACGGCATTCCTTCCCTCCTCCAGAAGTCGGGGGTATCCGTCGAGTACGTAACGCTACCCTCGAAGATCGCAGCAGCGCGATCCTTCGGACCAACGATGAGGGCTGCACCACCGCTACTAGCCGTAAACTCGAGTACGTCTCCTGGACTAGCCTGAGCCGTATCGGCACCTATCGCAAGCACGTACCTAGCCTGACCGCTCTCTACAAGCGATATGCCTATCCTCACGGCCTCGGTACCAGCACGACAAGCGAATTCCAGATCAGCGACCTGGTGCCGAGGGTGTATGCCTAGGGCTTCCGCTATGATCGTGGCGCACGGCTTGACGGCGTAGGGCTTGCTTTCGGTACCTACGTACACGGCGTCGATCTCGCTAGGATCTATCCCAGCTCTCGTCAAGGCGTAGCGAGCGGCTTGGTACCCGATGGTAACGGTATCCTCGTCGACGCTAGCCACAGCCTTCTCCTCGATCCAGATACTCTTCGTAGCTTCGGGTGAGAACCCCCATAGCCTAGCTATGTCTATCGCCTTCACGCGGTACCTAGGGATGTAGGTACCCCAACCAACGATTCCCGCGTTGTTGTGACGCAAGCTCTACGCACCGAGGGCTCCTAGCCGTGGTCTAGATATATACGTGTTTCGACAGCTGGCTAACGATTCCTTAGACAGCTGTGGTAAACGTAAGCGTAGCGATACACCAGATCCCCGAGCTCGGCGAGCTCTAGAGCTTCGACGAGGTCCCGTCCATAGGCAACGATTCCGTGGAGCTGGAGCACGACTATCCTACATCCACGCGATGCGTAGCTAGCCACGGTCTGCGCAAGCTCAATGCTACCGGGTTCGAGGGGTGGTGCTACGCATATCGAATCCCTATCGAGACCGAGTGCGTGGAGCTCCATCGTTACGATGGGCTCGACGAGATGTGCGAGAATCGGTGCGTAGAGACCGTGGATATGTACAACCGCTCGCGCATCGGGTACCCTTCTATAGATCTCGAGATGCATACGGATCTCCGAGCTCGGTCTAGGACCCTCGACGTGGTTCCCATGGATATCCACTACAGAGAGGTGCTCGGGTCTCAGCACGAACTTGGGGAAGCGGGAAGGAGTTACGATGATCCTCTCATCGCTTAGCCTAACGCTGATGTTTCCCGCCAAAGGGGTTATCAACCCCTTGACGTAGAGCATCCTCATGGCTTCGCACACGAGGTTACGTATCCACGCCTCGTCCATGCCTAGATCCCTCGACCAACGCTTCCCTACACAGCCTTACAATACTTATTAGTTAGCGGTGAAGCGTGGGTAGGCGGAGCGAAGAGCTTAGGTGCTGTCCATGCCCCCTTTACTCGTTGTTCAGAACCTTAGAGTGTACTACTACTCGTTGCGAGGAATCGTGAAGGCTGTGGACGGCGTATCTATAGAAGTCGATCGCGGAGAAACACTTGCTCTAGCAGGGGAATCGGGATGCGGAAAATCGACCCTGGGATTCGCACTTCTCAGACTCGTACCACCGCCGGGACGCATCGTTGGTGGTAGGATTCTGTTCGATGGAACCGACCTCGTAACGCTACCCGAAGACGTTCTTAGGAGGGAGTACCGCTGGAAGAGGATCTCGATGATCTTCCAGGGAGCGATGAATGCGCTCAACCCCGTTAGAACCATCGGTGACCAGATCGCGGAAGCGATCATGATACACGAGAAGAACGTTACGAAGAGGGAAGCTCTCGAACGCGCAGCCGAGCTCCTCAAGATGGTTGGGATCGATCCGAAGAGAGTCAAGAGCTATCCACACGAGCTTAGCGGTGGTATGAAGCAGCGCGTCGTCATAGCCATGGCTCTCGCGCTGAACCCCGATCTCGTGATAGCTGACGAGCCTACCACAGCGCTGGACGTAGTTGTACAGGCACAGATCATGAACCTCCTCAAGACGTTGAAGAAGGAGCGCAACATGGCCATGATAATGATCTCCCACGACCTCGCACTCCTAGCAGAGATCGCGGACAAGATCGCGGTGATGTACGCTGGAAAGATAGTGGAGTACGGACCCTCCGACGTCGTCTACGAGAACCCGATGCATCCATACACACAGCTACTCCTAAGAAGCATTCCAAGGCTTAGAGGACCCAAGGAACTGGTATGGATCCCAGGGCAGCCACCAGATCTAAGAACACCGCCACCGGGCTGTAGATTCCATCCACGATGCCCCTTCGCAATGGATGTATGTAGAAGAGAGGAGCCCCCGATGATCGAGATCGAGCCTAATAGGTACGTAGCTTGTTGGATGTATGCGAAGAGGTGAGACCATGGCGAAGAAGCTACTTATCAACACGGAGCTCATAGAGAGTAAGCTCAATGAACTGAACGTAGGTCCCGAACACATCCTCATCGCTATAGACCTCAAGAAGTACTTCCCGTTGAGGAGAACCCTTACCGAGATATTCACGGGTAGGAGAAGGTACGTGAGAGCCGTCGACGGTGTAAGCTTTGCGATAAAGGAAGGCGAGATCTTCTGCGTAGCTGGCGAAAGCGGATGTGGAAAGACTACGCTCGGAAGGACGATACTGGGTCTCGAAGAAGCTACTGGAGGCATGCTGCTCTACAGACCTAGGAAAGAAATCGCTGAAGAACTCGAAGCTATGGGCTTCAGCCCCGTGTACAAAGACTACTTCCTACTGAACTACCTCAACACCAACAAGTCAGCCTTCAAACTACTTCGAAGAGAGCTACAGATAATCTTCCAAGACCCGTTCGGATCCCTCAATCCGAGGATGACCATAGCCGAAATCCTTGCAGAACCATTGATTGTGCACGGGATCGGCACCTACGAGGAGAGGATGGAGAAGGTTAGGAAGGCTCTGATCGATGTTAAGCTAACGCCTCCCGAAGACTTCATGTTTAGGTATCCACACCAGCTCTCCGGAGGCCAGAGACAGCGTGTAGTCATTGCACGTGCACTGATGCTCAACCCGAGGTTCATCGTGGCAGACGAGCCCGTGTCGATGCTCGATGTATCGATACGTGCCGAGATACTGAAGCTGATGCTCGAACTCAAGGAGAGCTACGGACTTACCTACCTCTTCATTACTCACGACCTCGCGCTCGCGAGATACATCTGCGATAGGATCGCAGTGATGTACCTAGGAAAGATCGTGGAGATGGGACCAGCAGAGGAAGTGATCAACAACCCGATGCATCCGTATACACGAGCTCTACGAGCAGCGATACCGGAGCCCGATCCAAGCAATAGATTCAAGCTAAGAGAAGTTCCGATCAAGGGCGAGGTACCTAGCGCAATCAACATTCCGCCGGGCTGTAGGTTCCACCCAAGGTGTGTCTACTTCATGGAGGGTCTCTGCGACAAGAAGGAACCCCCATTGGTGAAGGTAGGACCCGATCGCTACGTAGCATGCTGGCTATACGCTAAGAAGGAGGGAGTCGAGGTAGAGAGCGAAGAACGTAAGTAGCGTTATCGATGTGATGAGAGCGCTCTGCTCTGAAAAGTGATGAAGACTACCGGCGCTGAGGTAAACTCCTTTTGGAACCTCTACACCTCGTTCTCGTAGAATCCGCTCTCGAACTCGTTCCTCCAGAGATCGTTCACCACGAAGTTGTTAAGAAGCATGCTAAGCGTAGAGGTAAGAAACCGTGGGAGATAATCCTAGATAAATCCGTGCACTACTACGCAATGCTCAAGCTACCCAACCATCATAAGCGTGGTAGACCCGACATCGTACACCTCTCTCTACTCAATGCTCTATGTAGTCCTCTCAACAAGCTAGGCTTACTTAGAGTCTACGTGCATACGATAGACAACCGCATCATATTCATAGACCCCAGCGTACGTCTACCGAGACACTACTACAGATTCGTTGGATTGATGGAGCAGTTGCTAGTCGAGGGAAAAGTTCCTCCGAACAGCGATAAGCCTTTGATGACGTGTCGAAGAATGTTCCTACACGAGTTCGTGGATGAGATGAAGTTCGGCTACATATACCTACTCCACGAAGGTGGAAGATACGTTTCTCCGAGGGATCTGGGTAAGGAGATCGTTGAGCGAATAGAACGTGGTGAGAAGGTAGCGGTTTTCGTAGGAGCTTTTCCTCACGGAGATTTCTTCGAGGATACGAAGCGGTTGGCGAACGAAGCGGTATCGATCTACCCAGAACCTCTCGATGCATGGATCGTGGTATCCAGAATCATTGAGGGGGTAGAGCATGCGTTGAACATCTACGAGAAGCTACGATTGCGAGAACCTAGCTCTGCATAGCGATCTCAACGAACATTCGTAGCATCGTTTCTCTCGACAGAAGATCTTGGCGTGTACGTAGGCAACGGTTTGGAACCATCCACTCATCCTACCTAGGTACCTACGCAAACCTTTCAACAAGCACGATTCGTGTGGACAGCTATCGCAATCTAGGTACTTCAAGCAGATCTGCTTCGTAGGAACTTCGTTTCCAAGAACGTTCTCTAGACCCAGCATCCGTACGAAGGTCTGGAGGTTTCGATCTATAGGTGCGTAGCTCGTATCGAGCTTTACGAAGAGTAGGTACGCATCGGCAGTCTTCGGACCTAGGAACTTCATCTCCATGATTGCTCTGCGAACCGTGAGCGAACCGCTTTGGAGAAGCTTGTCTCGGATAGCTAGGTAGTTTCGAAGAACTTCGCGAAGCTGATGAATCTGGTAACTCCTTCCAACGATCTTCGAAACCTCGTCGCTACCCATCTCTAGGAATCTACCGATACCTATCTCGAGGATCCTACGCATCCACCGAACAACGTTGGTATGGTAGTCGGTGTTCCGAGAAAGTACTATGGATGCGAAGAGCTCGACATCGTCGCGTGGAGAGGTTGCGATACCCATCCACCCATACGCATCGAGAAGCTTCTCGACGACGTCGCGGAGCGCTTCATCGACTTCGTTCAGGTGTTTCCAGGGATCGAACCACGTACCTACGACGAGCTTAGCGTACTCGATGCATTTCGGATCGCTGTGCAGAGCAACCAGTCCAGAGTCCTCCAACCTTACCTCGAGACCACGGCAGTAGCCGTAGATCTTGCGAACGTGCTCGGCACTCACTTCGAGGAGTGGAAGGGCGAAGGATGGGTAGAGCACGAGAACGAGATCCAAGATCTCACCACGTTTACGAGAAGGGGATCTGTAACAGCATTGCGATCCCTACCCCTACCATGACTACGCTAGCCACGATCTTCACGATCTTCATCGATACCGCTCGACGAATCCTCGTAACGAGGAACACCATCAATGCGTTGGCAACTACGTACCCAATCAACGCGATGGGTAGGACGAGGAACGGGTTGCTCGCCGTAGTAGCTAGGCTGAAGACCGTGAACTGAGTCTTGTCACCCATCTCTGCAAGCACCAGCGAAGCTAAGTACGTAGCCATCTCGCATCCCTTCACCTCCTCGGACCTACTCATCGCTATCCATACGCCGAGTACCACGAATAGCACAGCGCTCACGAACTGCAGAATCCTTGGGTCGAGAACGATGCGTAGGCATGCTGCGAGGGCTACGGATAACGAGTTCGCTATTATGAATGCGAGCGCCGAGTACGTAAGCACCTTGGCGACGCTACGGCTACGCAATGCTATCGCTGCAGTCGAAAGCATAGTTTTGTCTCCTAGCTCGGCTAGGAACGTTAGCCCCACGATCTTGACCACGTCTAGCAACTCCGTACACCTAGCTACATCGATGAGTAGCTAGGTACCTAGCTATCCATAGCCCTAGACATCGATGCTACTAGCGATACCAGCTTATACCTCTAACCGCGCATAAACAGTGTGTCGATACGATGGCGAAGAGCGCTGACTCTTCGAAACGTCGAGTTCTCTCGATTGCGCTCGCCGTGGTAGGGTTAGCAACGTTCCTAGCGATAGCGAGGTTCATCCTGGGAGCAGATCTCGGTCGAGTGGTAGAGGTTCTGAAGAACATTGCCGTGCTTCCCTTCGCCATCGCGATCCTGGTAAGGCTATCCACGCCCCTACTCCACGTAATGGGGATGTATTTCGCAACGCTATGCATAGGTAGAGCGTTAAGGTTTCGAGATATGTTCGTGGGGATCACGGCAGCGCTTGCGATGGAGTACGTAGCACCCGTAGGAGGAGTGACTGAGGTCTACAAAGTTTTCTACCTTACACGGAGAGGATTGACGCTCAACGAGGCATCGCTATCCGTGTTCCTGCACCGCGTCGCTCTATCCCTATCGATAGCCACAGTGTTCGGCATTGCATGTATTGTTAGCTACGTACCGAGCTACGTTGCTACGATTCTGTGGATAGCGATAGCGGCTCTCGCCTTCGGCAACGTCGTTGGCTTAACCTTCTTCTGCTATCGAAAGACCTCGAGCTTCGTTTCGAGGATAGCTAGCTGGATCGTCGCTAAGATGAAGATCGAAGCAGTTCTCAACCCGATGAATCTATCTCGTTTCGAGAAACCGAGGTTTAGATCGAAGTACCTACTCCTCCTTGCGGCATCGACTCTGCTGGAGCGGTTCACGGTTGCGTTCAGCGGATACATGCTTGCACGTTCTCTCGGCATCAGTATAGATATCCTCGAAGCCGTGGTACTCTTCGACGCGATAAACACCGTCGTGTGGTTATTGCCCGCCATGACTCCAGGATTCGTAGGTATGCTCGAAACGGTGCAGAGCATAGCGTTCACAGCCTACGGCATCGAACCCAGCTTGGCAACATCGTTAGCGATACTGAACAGGATCGCGATCCTCGTAGCCGTAGTACCGCAACTCCTTCCATTCCTAGCCAAGGATGTTCGAGAAGTACTCGAAGCAATCTCTAGGGAGAGAAGCGTTCTCCTCGAAGGTTCCGAAACCGTGAATCGATGAAGAAAAACGTGGTTATCTCGAACCCCAGATAGCTTCGTCGAGCTGTTTCAGGAAGCGGAATCTCTTGGCTGGATGTGGATGCGTTGATAGTATATCGGATTTGGGTGGACTACGCTCGATCTCTTCAACGATTCGATCGATGCTGTAGCCCCTAGGCACGACAACGCTGTGCTCGGGATCTTCTATGAATAGCATCCTCAGCTTGCTATGCCTAGCTATCTCGCTCGGTCTAACCCTACCCGTATCGACTAGGATCCTAGCCAACGCTCGACGAAGCTTCGTACCGCCACGAACAACGTGCTGAACCGCGAAGGAATCAGCGTAGTACTCCCTCAACCGACTTAGGTGTAGTACGAAGAGCTTGAGTAGGAAGGAGATAGCTACAAGCAACGCTCCAACAGCTACGAAGAGTAGTGGCGAAGCGCTTCTTTCTCGATCCATCGATGCGTAGAACGACATCCTCATCAGTACGTAGCCAAGCCAGTAAGCTAGAGCTGGAAGGATGCTGACGAGCATCATCACGACCACGTCGCGATGCTTTATGTGTCCAAGCTCGTGTGCTAGCACGGCTTCCAACTCGTCTCGAGGAACGATCTGGAGCATCCTACGCGTAACAGCAACGCGGGGACCCGTCAACGGGCTTTCGTAGGCGAACGCATTCGGTATATCGATCTCAGCGATACCGACGGTAGGGATCTTAGAGAGACCACACCTAGTAGCTAGGTCTCTAATCATCGATGCGAGCCATCCGTATCTGGGGTCGCTAGGATCTACGTGCCTAACCCTGTACAGTGCTTCGATTATGTAGGGCGCGAAGAGCCACTGAAGAACGTTCACCGCAACTACTATGGTTAGCGACGCCAGTATCAATGGTATGGAGAAGGAGGTGAACATCGATAGCACGATGCTGAGCGCGAGCGTTGAGACGGCGATTATCCCTGCAACTGTTCCCAGCATCGATAACCTCAACCGGAGTAGCGAAGCCATGAATTCCTTTCACCGTTTGCGTAGAGTCGATAACCAACTCATAAACTCTGTTCATAGTCTTAACGAGGTAGGGTTTCGAGATGCTCAGAGAAGGGGGTTTGCCTCACTCTTCGGAGTACCGTGAGGCTCATCATCGCGGTAAGTGTTTCGAGGTACTCCGCAAACTACTAGAAGTGGATGGGTTTGTAAGCGGTAACGAGCTCGGGAAAGAGCTTGGGGTATCGAGAACCACCATTCATCGATGCGTGGAGTACCTGCGGAGCATCGGCTACGTGGTGGAGTCGCACCCTAGGTATGGCTACCGTTTGGTGAAGGAGGACGATCTTCGCTACGCACAGACCTATCTAAGAGATCTAGGGACTAGGATCGACTACATCGTTCACTACGTCGAGACCTGTGGTTCTACTCAAGACGTTGCGGAGGAGCTTGCTAAGCAAGGTGTTCCGGAGGGTACGGTAGTTATCGCGGAAGAGATGAGTGCTGGAAGAGGTAGGTTGGGTAGGAAATGGTTTGCGTCTAGAGGTGGGCTCTGGCTAACGATAGTGCTTAGACCTTCTTACCGCACCAACCTACCGCTGCTTAGCCTCGTAGCGGGTATCAGCGTTGTTGAAAGCATTGAGAATCTGCTCGGTATCGATGCAGAGCTCAAGTGGCCCAACGATGTATTGATAGATGGTAAGAAGGTGTGTGGAATCCTCGTAGAAGCTAGGATGGAGCTCGATAGAGTTCACTACGTACTGCTAGGGATAGGGATCAACGTAAACAACGAGCTTCCACCTGAGCTAGAAAGCTTCGCAACATCGCTTCGAAGAGTGGTGGGTACCTACGTACCACGCATACCCTTGCTCCGAGCGTTGCTCAAGAACTTCGATAGGTACTACGCCTCGTTCGTGACTAACGATCTCGAAACCATCGTCCGTAGGTACAGAGAGCTCTGCTCAACCATAGGCAGGATGGTGGAGGTTAGGACCGTGGATGGAACCGTTTTAAGGGGGCTAGCCCTCGACATCGATAGGGATGGAGCACTACTACTCTCCGTAGAAGGACGCGTAGTTAGGGTTGAGGCAGGAGACGTGTACCACCTTAGATGATGACTCGGCTTGGCCCTGAGAAGTGATGAGATGATGGGCCTCCTGATGCTCTTCGAACTTCCTGAAGCCCGCTACAACATATTTAAATCGGGCTTCCTTGCATTGGTAACGGTGGCTCCGGATGAATCTAGCGATACTAGTATCGATAGCTCTGCTGAACGTTGCTAACGCTACGACTATAGTCGTTGATAGTGGTTACGATCCTACCGAGATACTTAGGCAGTTGTTGATGATCGGAGCTGCGTCGACGATGATCTTCGGAGCAATTGGAATGGTATTCATCAAGCATAGGCGTAGCTCCGTCGAGGAGCGAGCACTCGTAGAGATCGTGGCCAAGTCCGTGGCTAGCCCTACGAAGCAGTGTGGATTCTGTGGTCGTAGAGTCCCCATCGAAGCTAAGTGGTGTCCATACTGCGGTCACTACCTCGGAGAAACTCTAGAGGTTCTGAACCGTGACTAGATCTCTATTCCAAGCCTTTCCCTAACCTTCGCACTGAACTCAGCGAACCATCTAGGTACCGACAGATCTTCAATCCTTCTACTAGGTGTATACGGTTTTATATCGAGTACGGGCGTTCCATCGTAGAGATCGAGGTTCCTAACCTTCAACACGTTGTTTTCGATGCCTAGGAGTCTAGCGATGGTGATAGCTATGGGATTCGGTCTGCACGGAGCATCGCATGCGAATACCCCTACCTCGGGAAGCTCATCGAGCGAGAAACCGTAGCGTAGGAATCTACGGAACCTGACGATGAGAGGGTTTTCGGGACACTTATCGCGGTATCGATGGAGGTAGGCAACGATGATTATGTGCGAGAACCCCTCCAATCCACGGAGAGCTTGTGCGTACTCTTCGAAGACGTGGATCTCTCCATCAACGCCATGGAGGCTCTCGTCAACTACGTTATCCGGGTGTCCGTGCTTCACGAACCCGATGGGACGTAGAACGATCTCCACTACTCTTCACCGCTCTCCTAAGAGCTCTCCTAACGTAGGTAAGAGGATTCTTCACACCGCAACCCGGCGAGGGGCATAGCCCTAGGCTCTGCATAGTGCTACAGTTGTAGGGTAGGTAACGTTTCTTCGAACCTCGTAGACCAGCTATGTGTTCGATTTGGTACCTAGCTATCCTCTCGTTGAAGTCGGGGCTTCTACGGAATAGATCGAGTATCACTTCGAGATCGATCCCTAGGTTAACGAGGAACGCAGCCAACGCGAAGCGTTGGTGATGAGATAGGTTCTCGCCGTTGAGGAGTGCTTCTACGAAGCTCTTCATGCATGGTGGAAACACTTGTCGAGCTAACTCGATGAGCTGCTCAACGCTCGTAACGTTCTCGAGGACCACGGGTTGCGGACTACCCGTAGCGATATCCGTAGCCTCGATGCGTTCAGGGCTAGCGATTGGTTTGTAGACCTCTTCGCCTTCCGTGGTCGGAGCCGTGGTCACCACGGTAACGCTCTTCGGAGATCCAAGCTCTTCGAGAATCTTCTTAACGAGCTCGATACCCTCTATACGTTCCCTAACGAAGTTCCTAACCTCATCATCTCGAGCAAGCCTAAGCAACTTCCTCTGCAACGATACTCGGTAGAACTCGGCTAGCAACCTATCTACGCGATCCCTCTTCTCTATGAAGACCTTGCCACGATCGACGACCTGATTAATCAGTTTCCAGCTAGGTTCGCCGGCTAGACCCGAGATCGCCGTTAGGTAGTGCGATACCCTAACAGCGTAGCGGTAACACGTTCGAAGAACTTCGCCTCGTTCACCAACGCAGGTAAGGATCTCCTTGAGGCAGCGATCGCCTACCGTGAGATCCATTCCTACGGCTCTCGCTATCCTCTGAAGCTCGAAATCGCTTAGGTTGGAGAGGTACCTCTCGAACACCTTGGATAACCTTACGCACAGCGTGTTCGTTGCGTACCTACCCAAGGCTACGGCTACGATCGTGGCTACGGCTATGGCGAGCGGAGCGAAACGCGATGAAGATACGCGACTCCAGAGCTCTTCCTCGTCGAGTCTAGGGCCTAGGAGAAGCTTAGAGAGGTTAACAACGTCGTTGAAGCCCTCGATCGATGCGAGCTCTATGAGCGTACGCATCTCTTCATCTTCGACGAGCTGGAGCAGCGTCAACGCATCCTCGATCTGAAGCAGCTTGACGAGTAGCGAGAGCACCGTCGTCACTAGGTGCAGCACCCTCACAGATCAATGGTTTCGGAGAGCGGATAAGCTAGAGACCTCCTCGACACTGTACATCGATGAGAGGCTTCGAGCTATAGGTACGCTCTACTTCAGTACTACTGTATCGAGGCTGGGGGTAGCTGTGTACAGGGATAGGGTTTCCTACGACGAGCTCGCGATACACGTAGCTTATCGAGATGGTTCTACCGAGGTATCGCGATCGAGATCCTTCGTACGAGGAGTTAGGAGCTTCGACGGAAGTAGGTGGAGGATCTTTTCGTGCGAGTGGTGTAGCGATGAAGAGCTACGTAGGTTCGCTCCACAGTTCAATGAAGAGCTTCGTGGGGAATCCGAGGTAGAGCTCTACAAAGGACGTACCGAGATCGGTAGCGAACCCAGTTCCTTCGAGAAGGTTCTCGAACTCATGGAGGCTCTGTGTAGCGAGGCTAAGGCTATGGATATCCGTAGATGCGAAGTCTACGCGACGTATAGAAGAATCCATCGAGTGATCGAGCACGTCGAAGGTCGTGCCGAGGAGGTGAAGCACCTCGTCGAGATGAGTGTTGGTCTCGTAGCTCTAGGTAGCTTCGGTACCCCCGTCTACGGATCGTCGACGAAGTTCGTCGTTGTTTGGAGTGGTAGCGATCTATCCAAGGTACTGGACGAAGCTTTTCGAGAAGCTTTGGAACGAGTTCGTAGATCGCTCCACGCAAAGTCTCTGAATCCACTCGAGATCGGGAGACACGAAGTGGTTCTGGATAGTCATGCAACGGCTGCTCTAATCCATGAGCTTTCCCACCTTCTCGACCCTACGTACCCCCTATCCATCCGTAGGCTAGGGGTACAGCTCTCGACACCCGAGATCGAGGTAGTTGACGATCCTAGGAACCCGATGAGTCCAACAACGAGGTTCTTCGACGACGAAGCAGTTCCCACAGCTAGGAGGATCCTCATCGAGGAGGGACGCATCGTAGATATGCACCACACGAGAGCCACGGCGAAGATCCATGGATCGCGTCCCGGTTCAGCGCATGGTCTCTTCCAACCACCGCAACCATTCCACACCGTACTCGTACTGAAGCCAGGGGATTGGAGGGAGAGAGAAATCGTTGAGGAAACGAAGCACGGTTTCTACATCGAAGGTGTTGCGATGGCAACGCTGGAACCAGGGTACGTAAGGATCGTTCCAGAGGTATGCTACAGAGTTGAGCGTGGCGAACTCGTGGAAGCCGTGAGGTTGAGATGCATCAAGATACCGCTACGAATGCTCAAGACCGTGAACGCCGTTGGGAGAAGCTTAGCGGTTCGAACGAGCTACGAAAAGCTGTGGCTCGTAAGCGAAATCGCTCCATTCATAAGGCTGGAATGCTACGTAGAGTGATAAGAACAGACAAGTAGCTATGCATATGGTTGGCAAAGCAAGGCCATTCAAGCCCGAGGCGTGGCCTACGGTCGTGATCAACGCGCTGAGCTCCGTGGAGGAGTACGACTGAGTTGCTCTAGCAACGACAATCGTTGGTCTACCCAGCGAAACAGTTGAGGATGCGTACGCAACGCTTCGCCTTATCGAGGAAATCGAGGAGCTAGGTCTACACACGTTCCTCGTACCGCTACTCTTCGTACCCATAGGAACGTCGGCTCTACGCGACGCACCTTCGAAGAGCTTCACGAGGTACAGGTAGAGA
>JAMOOB010000491.1 GCA_027066265.1 Desulfurococcales archaeon | reverse complement strand
GTGCGTAGAGCTCGATCCTACGAGTCGTATCGCTGCATCGATCTACGGAGTACGTAGCGATGTTCTCGAAGGCTACCATCTTCGGGAAGCCCATGGGCTCGGCGAAGGTTACGGAGCTAGCGCTGCACGTACCCTAGCCGTAGCCGTAGCTCTAGAGATCGATCGTGGTTTAGGTTCGCTGTGTCGAGCTGGTGAAGCTGCTCACATCGCGGAGGTTGCGATGGGTACGGGTCTCGGGGACGTGATTGCCGAGTTCTACGGTGGTGGTCTAGTGGTTCGTACCGAGCCCGGTGCTCCGTGTAGAGGTAGAGTCGATGCGTATCCTATCCGTAGGTACTGCATCGTTACGGTGGTCCTACGTAGGTGGAGCACGGTAGACATGCTTCGAAGTCTGTGGAACCGCATGACTGTGGCTGGGCGTAGGCTATACGAAGAGTTTCTATCGAGACCAGGGATCGATACCTTCCTCGAGCTAGCTCATCGATACTCGAGAGAGCTCGGTTTCCTTACGAAGGAGCTGGACGATGCTCTTAGGAACGCTCTCGGTAGGTACCTTGCTCGAGGCGACGTCCTGGGGTACTTCGTGAAGAAAGCTCTTCTCGTAATCGTTGTCGAGCCCAGTACGTGTAGCGAGATCGCTTCGGTTCTCGAGCGGTGTCTAGGGTTCAAACCCTCGATAGACTGGGTTGGTTATAGGGGTGTGGTGGTCGAGCTTTGACGCTGTTCATGGCTAGCGGAATCGTTGGTGGTAGCTACCAGCTGTTGTCGAAGTACATAGAGAAGGTTAGGGAGCTGGGTAGGGATCCAACGGTTTCCTACCCAACGAGGGAGGATCTAGACTACCTCTCGAGACTCGTCGAGAGTGGGAGCGCTAGGAATCTCTACGAGTTGCTGAACATACTTGCGCAGCGCTTCATGGAGCGCGTGGATAGGGAAGCTGCTACGCTAGCGTTCGAGGAGCTGTACGGTTACCGCGACGAGGTTCTCGCGGTTCGGGAGGTTGCTAAGCAGCTAGCTTCGTGGTTGGTCGAGATAGCGTTGAGCATGGGTATGCTTAGGCTTCGCAACGTCGAGTACCTTAGGTAAGGGTTTATAGGTTTGGTAAGGATCTACTCGCTTAGTAGGTGAGTACAGATGGCTAGGGTTGAGATCGCTAGATTCGTAAGAGAGTACGAGGAGAAGATACTGAGCGAGCTAAGCGCTCTTAGGAAGAAGTGTCGCGTACCATCGATAGCGTCGAGCATAGCTGGTCTCGCCGTGTCCAAGATAGCGATGGTCGAAGCGCTTCGAAGCATCGTCAGAGCTCTGGAGAGAATCGAAACGATATCCGCGATCCAGCTACCTTCCCTAGGCGCTGAGGTCAAGGATGTGGAGGAGCTTGAACGTCTCCTAACCAAGCTCGAGGAAATCCTTTCGTACCAGAACGAGCTTCCGAAGCTCCTAGACATGCTCAAGGGTTCGGTAGAGAACGAGTACATTGCTAGGATCCTGGAAACCTTGAAGAGTTGCGAAGAGGAGTTTGCGAAGGAGCTCGAGAAGCTTAGGGACAGCGTTAGGATGGAGATCGAGAGCGCTAGGAGATCGAGTTCGTAGCGATAGCTAGCTCAACTCTTTATCGAGGCGAATAGTTTTTCTAAGGATGGCGTAGGCGAGGACTGGATCCGCGATCCTATACTCGTTGTCCTCCTTGCGGAGAATCGATGCATCGAGCAAGTTCTTTAGCAGTAGGTAGAGATCGGAATCGCTTACCTTCGAACCTTCCTCGACCTCGAGGAACTTCTTGATCTTCGACCACGTATCGAAACCCTGTGCAACAGCTCGTAGAATCGCTAGGTATCTCTTCGCTGCTTGGTACCTAGGTTCGAGGAAATGCTTCAGCTCTTCGAGAACCATTCCGCTAGCGATCTCGAGAACCTCGTCGACGATCTCCCTATCTATGCGACCACGGTTCAGAGCCGTGTATCCGAAGAGCGTCAACCATCCGGGAACGCCATCGAGTCGATCCACGGCGTACTCGAGTACTTCGATGGGTGGCTCTACCCCATGCTCTCTGAACCCCTTGATGAGGAAGTCCACGGCTTGCTCTCTAGGGAACGGAGCTAGCCTAACCTCGACGAAACCTCTTCCGTAGAGCGGCGATCTAGGATCGTCGAGCTTGAGAAACCGGTAGAGTAGACCCATCATCGAACCCGTGAAGACGAAGGATAGGTTCCTAAGGTAGTCGTAGGCGTAGGCAATCGTTGGCAAGATCGTTGCTCCCCTAAGCTTGGAAAGCTCCTGAGCTTCGTCGAACGCTATGACTAGGCACCTACCTTCGTCTTCGGCCCACCTACTCAACGCTTCGAAGATCTCCGTCAACGATACGTTCCTAACGCTATAAGTCTCGAACTCGATGCCCGAGCCAAGGATCCTGATCCCTCTGACACGTCTAAGGAATTCCAGTACTCTGTTGAAGGGTTTCGCAAACTCGTTCAACTTCTTCTCGAGAACCTTCATCAGATCGGCGTAGCGGATATGGATACGCTCTTCGAAGACACGGCAATCGAGAACGATGTTCGGAACCCTACACTCGTTCAAAGCTACCTGTAGAAGCGATGTCTTTCCACACCTTCGAGGACCTAGCAAGAGTATCAACGGTTCGCACTTCTCCACAGCGTTGATCAGCGTCTCCAGCTCTCGTTCCCTATCGTACAGATCCTCTCTCCTAGCCTTGGGTCCAGGATCGAAGAGCGGCACGACTTCTACCCCTAGAAGCCGCTTCTACCCCCAGAAGCAGTCTTGGAAGGATTGATAAAAGGGTTTCGGGTGATCGGCTTCGAAACTACTTGAAGCCGGGTGGTCTAACCTTGACGACCTCTGGATTGACGAGGTTCGGAGGTACTCTACCTTCGTAGAACGCTATGAGGTTCTCAGCTACGAGCTCAGCCATGGCGTGCCTCGTTTCGTAGGTTGCGCTACCTATGTGTGGAACGAGCACGACGTTCTTGAACGCTGTTAGCGGGTGGTTGGGTGGTAAAGGCTCTTCCTCGAATACGTCTAGACCAGCACCTGCTATCCAACCCTCTCTCAACGCCTTGACCAAGGCTTCGGTATCCACGACCTTACCCCTAGCGGTGTTGATGAGTATCGCGCTCCGCTTCATCTTCCTAAGCCTCTCTTCGTTGATTAGGTGGTACGTCTCCTTGGTGAGGGGTACGTGTATCGATACGATGTCTGCTTCCTGAAGTAGCTGATCTAGGTCGCGGTACTCGATCCCAAGCTCTTTCTCTAGATCTTCTCTACGCTTAACATCGTAGTAGATCACCTTCATCCCGAAGCCCTTGACGGCTATCTCGGCAACTCTCGAACCGATCCTTCCCAGACCAACGATTCCCAGAGTCTTGCCTCGGAGCTCCATCCCTAGCATCATCTTGGGGTGCCAACCCGTCTTGGTACGGTACCACTCGCCCCATCTAACGAAGTGGTCGGCTTCAACGATCCTCCTAGCAACGGCTAGTATGAGTGCCCACGTGAGTTCGGCTACGGCTTCCGTCAACACGCCGGGGGTGTTGGTTACGTATATCCCTAGCCTCGTAGCGCACTCCACATCGATGTTATCGAAGCCTACGGCGTACTGAGCAACGATTCTAAGCTTCTTGGCTTGCTGAAGAAGGTTGCAGTCGATCCTATCGGTGAGGAGACTCACCAAAGCATCTACTTCCCTAGCCTTCTGGAGCAGTACTTCGTACGGTGGTTGTTCGTAGCGATCCCATACCTCAACATCGTAGTACTGCTCGAGTTTCTTGATCACGTCGTCGAAGAGCTCCCGGGTGATGAATAGCTTCGGCTTAGCCATAGAACCACCTCCACGGATAGCTCTAGCCAAAGTATTAAGCGTAAACCATGGCTCGATCCATCGATGGTCGCGAAGCGGGTCATGTCCAAGGCTAAGCGTTTTTATTGCGTGTGGTGCACCTCGTAGCAAGGGTGGGTGTACCTATGGAGAAGAGGATACTGATCCCCGTAGCGATCATCGTCGTGGTTCTATGCATTGCTGCAGCGCTCCTCATCGAAGTCCCGTACGCGAAGCAAGGTTCCTCGACTACGACGAGCATCGTCAGCGCAACGCCTACGCCTACGGTATCCACGAGCTTCGCAAGCACTTCGTTGCCTACCGCAACCACGTCTACGGCTAGGATCGAGCTCGTAGATTTCCGTGGTAAGCACGTAGTTCTCGAGAAACCTGCTCGAAGGATCGTGGTCCTGGATTCGTGTTGGGCTGAGGTAGTCGTTGCTCTAGGGAAGGCGGATACGATCGTTGGTATCGGTAAGTACGTTGCTTACGATCAGTACCTACCCAAGGAGGTTCGTAGCAAGCCAGTGGTTGGTAGCGCGTTCAGCGGTGTAAACCTGGAGCTCGTAGCTTCGTTGAAACCCGATCTCGTGGTCATGAGCATCGGCTACGGTAAGGCTGAGCAGATCGCTGAACAGATCGAGAAGCTCGGTATCCCAGTACTTGGACTATTCATCGAGAGCTTCGATGATGAGATACGCGCCATCCAGCTCCTCGGCAAGGCGTTGGGAGTCGAGGATCGCGCTAACGAGCTCATCAAGTTCCTGAAGGATCGCTACGATGAGCTGAAGAAGCTTGCTCAAACGATTCCTAGCGATGAAAGGCTGCGCGTCGTGATGATTAGCGGCTCCAGCATTCTTAGGGGTGGAGCGCTGACGATCTACGCCAACACTTCGTGGGGTCGCGCAATCGAGGATGTTGGAGCCATCAACCTAGGGCTACAGCACTTCCCCGACAAGCGTTGGCCTAGGATAGATTTCGAGACGTTGGTTAGCTGGGATCCCGATGCTATCATCGTAACGGCTTCGCCTAGCAAGGTTCAGAAGGTTCTGGATGCTATCGAGAAGGATGCTAGGTGGCACGTACTCAAGGCTTATCGAGAGGGTAGGATCTTCGCCGTACCTACCTACGGATACATCGGTGGTGTTCTGGATTGGGGTCCGCGAAACATCGTTGGCAGGGAGTACATTGCGAAGATGCTCTACCCACGGATATTCAAGGACATCGATTGGAGGAGGGATGCGGAGTATCTACTGACCAAGTTCTACGGCGTGTTCGTACCTAGACAAGCATTCGTAGCCTACGCACTGAGGTGGAAGGAGATCGTAGATCCTCTGAACAACACCGTGAAGCTCCCTAGAAGGGTGGAGAGGATCGTCGATCTCATAACGTACCGAACGCTAGCAGCTTTCCATGCGCTAGATAGGTTGGTAGGGGTTTCGAAGTATGCCAAGACAAACCCATTCATGAAGCTCGTCTATCCACGGATCGTCAACGTAACGAGTCCCGGCTCCTCCTTCAGCCTCAACGTTGAGCAGGTAAAGGCTCTGAACCCCGACGTCGTGATTATATGGCCCTACAAA